>NZ_JBJXIB010000057.1:0-36108 GCF_046115965.1 Janthinobacterium sp. CG_23.3
GCGGTTTTGGTGGCATGCACGCATGATGCGTTATCCACGATTCGTTTACAACAACTTTCTACGCTGTACGCTCAGGCTGAATAGTCACAATATTTCTATGATCGAACAGGTTTGTGTAGAATTTGTCTCACTTATCGGCAGTGCATTACCACCTAATTTGAAAGCTTATCCATGAAACAAGTCGTCATCAGCGGCACCGGACTGTACACGCCGCCATTTTCGATCTCCAATGAAGAGCTGGTCACCTGCTTCAACACCTACGCGGCGCAATTCAACGCCGACAACGCCGCCGCCATCGCCGCCGGCGAGCTTACCGGGATCGAAGGGTCGAGCGTGGGCTTCATCGAAAAGGCCTCCGGCATCAAGGCCCGCTACGTGATGGAGAAGGAAGGCATCCTCGACCCGGCGCGCATGGTCTCGCGCATCGCCGAACGCGGCGACGACGAGTTGTCGCTGCAGGCCGAAATGGCCGTGGCCGCCGCCCGCCACGCGCTCGACCGCGCCGGCCGCAGCGCCGCCGACATCGACATGGTGCTGGTGGCCTGCAGCAATATGCAGCGCGCCTACCCGGCGCTGGCGGTCGAGGTACAGCAGGCGCTGGGCATCGACGGCTACGGCTTCGACATGAACGTGGCCTGCTCGTCGGCCACCTTCGGCATCCAGACCGCGGTGGCGGCCGTGAAAAGCGGCCAGGCCCGCGCGGTGCTGGTGCTGAACCCGGAAATCACCAGCGGCCACCTGAACTGGCGCGACCGCGACAGCCACTTCATTTTCGGCGACGCCTGCACCGCGATTATCGTCGAGGCCAAGGACGCGGCGAGCTCGCACCACCAATTTGAAATCGTCGAGACGGCGCTAAAAACCAGTTTCTCGAACAACATCCGCAACAACTTCGGCTTCCTGAACCGCTTCGACGAGTCCGGCAGCGGCAAGGCCGACAAGCTGTTCCGCCAGCAGGGCCGCAAGGTCTTCAAGGACGTCTGCCCGATGGCCGCCGAGATGATCAAGGCGACCATCGCCAAGGCCGGCCTGGAAGTGCCGCAGGTGAGCCGCTACTGGTTGCACCAGGCCAATCTGAACATGAACCTGCTGATTTCGCGCATGGTGCTGGGCCGCGACGCCGAGCCGCTGGAGGCGCCTGTGATCCTCGACAGCTACGCCAACACCTCGTCGGCCGGCTCCATCATCGCCTTCCACAAGCACCAGGACGACCTGGCCGCCGGCGCGCTGGGCGTGATCTGCTCCTTCGGCGCCGGCTATTCGATCGGCTGCGTGGTGGTGCGCAAGCTGTAAGGCTGCAAGCGGCGCCGGCGGGGTCCGGCCTTGGCTTGATGTTCGACGTCGCCGGCGCCTCCGGGCTCCCGGGCGGTGCGGTTTATACTAAGCCGGCTAGGCATTCGCCAGCCTTCCCGTTCGCCCATCCATCGCCATATAAGGATCCGCCCACGCATGCCCCACAACATCAGCCTGATCACCACCATCGCCGCCGCCCTCGGGTTTGGCCTCGTTTTCGGCTTCATCGCCACGCGCATGAAATTGCCGGCGCTGGTAGGTTATCTGGCCGCCGGCATCGTCATCGGGCCGGCCACGCCGGGCTTCGTCGCCGACGCCGCGCTGGCCGGGCAACTGGCGGAGATCGGCGTGATGCTAATGATGTTCGGCGTCGGCCTGCACTTCTCGCTCGACGACCTGTGGGACGTGCGCCGCATCGCCCTGCCCGGCGCCATCCTGCAGATCGGCGTGGCCACCGCGATGGGCATGGGCATGGCCCATTTCTGGGGCTGGAGCATAGGCGGCGGGCTGGTATTCGGCCTGGCGCTGTCGGTCGCCAGCACGGTGGTGCTGCTGCGGGCGCTGGAGGAGCGCGGCATCCTCGATTCTCTCAACGGCCGCATCGCGGTCGGCTGGCTGGTGGTCGAGGACCTGGTCACGGTGCTGGTGCTGGTGCTGCTGCCGCCGCTGGCCGGCGCGCTGGGCGGCAGCGTCGATCCGGCCAACCCCGGCGTCAGCCTGTGGCAGACGCTGGCCGTCACCTTCGGCCAGGTGGCCGGCTTCGTCGTCTTCATGCTGGTGGTCGGGCGCCGCCTGTTCCCGTGGATGTTGTGGCAGGTCGCGCGCACCGGCTCGCGCGAGCTGTTCACGCTGTGCGTGGTGGCCGCCGCCGTCGGCATCGCCTACGCCTCGACCGAGTTGTTCGGCGTGTCCTTCGCGCTGGGCGCCTTCTTCGCCGGCATGGTGCTGCGCGAATCGGAGTTGAGCCACCGCGCCGCGCAGGAATCGCTGCCGCTGCGCGACGCCTTCGCGGTGCTGTTCTTCGTCTCGGTCGGCATGCTGTTCGAGCCGTCCATCCTGGTCGAGCAGCCGCTGCGCGTGCTGCTGGTGTGCGCCATTATCATCTTCGGCAAATCCATCGCCGCCTTCCTGCTGGTGGTGGCGCTGCGCTACCCCCTCAAGACCGCGCTGGTCGTCTCGGCCAGCCTGGCGCAAATCGGCGAGTTTTCCTTCATTCTGGCGGCGCTGGGCATTTCCCTGGGCCTGATGCCGCACGAGGGCCAGAGCCTGATCCTGGCCGGCGCGATCCTGTCGATCGCCCTCAACCCGCTGCTGTTTACCGCCACCCGGCCGCTGCTGCGCTGGATCGGCGGCGGCGACATGGCGCGCAAGTTCGAGCGCCCGGCCGACCCGCTGGCCGAGCTGCCGATATCGGTCGACCAGAGCAAGCTGTCGGGCCAGGTGGTGCTGGTCGGTTACGGCCGGGTCGGCCGGCGCATCGCCGAAACGCTGACGGCGCGCGGCATCCACTTCGTGGTGGCCGAGCAAAACCGCGACATCGTCGACCAGTTGCGCAAGCAGGGCATACCGGCGGTGGCCGGCAACGCCGGCGAGCCGTCGGTGCTGATCCAGGCCCACATCACGCACGCGACGATGCTGGTGATCGCCACGCCGGACAGCTTCCACGTGCGCGCGATGATCGAGACGGCGCGCGCGCTCAATCCGCGGATCCAGAGCGTGGTACGGACCGACAACGAGGAAGAGGCCGAGCTGCTGCGCAGCGAGCGCGCCGGCAAGGTCTTCATCGGCGAGCAGGAACTGGCCAACGGCATGGCGCAGCACGTGCTCGACGTGTTCGAGGCGAACAAGAAGGACGGCAACGCGCATTGAGCCTGAACCGGCCGCGCGCCGGGTGACGCCTCTGGTTTACAAATCCGCCGCCGGCCTTACAGACTGGCGGCCAGCTCGGCGCCCTCGCGGATGGCGCGCTTGGCGTCCAGCTCGGCCGCCAGCGCGGCGCCGCCGATTTTGTGGAAGCGCGGGCCGCCGGCCGGCGGCTCGGCCGGCATCAGCTCCGTCAGGCTGTCCTGGCCGGCGCAGACGACGACATGGTCGACCGACAGCAGGCGCTGTTCGCCGCCGACGGTGATGTGCAAGCCGTGGTCGTCGATCCTGTCGTACTGGACCCCGCTCATCATCAGCACGCCGTTGCGGCTCAGGGTGGCGCGGTGGACCCAGCCGGAGGTCTTGCCCAGCCCGGCGCCGACCTTCGTGGTTTTGCGCTGCAGCAGGAAAATCTGCCGCTGCGGCTCGAACGGCTGCTGCGCCACCAGGCCGCCGCCGCTGCTGGCGTTCAGGTCGACGCCCCATTCCGCGGTCCAGTCGGCGAGCGCCACCGGCAGCGCGTGGCCCGGGTTGTGCAACAGGTATTCGCCGACGTCGAAGCCGATGCCGCCCGCGCCGATGATGGCGACGCGTTTGCCGACCGCGACCTTGTGCAGCAACACGTCCAGGTAGGACAGCACCTTGGGATGGTCGATGCCGGGAATCGGCGGCTTGCGCACCTTGATGCCGGTGGCGACGATGACGTCGTCGTAGCCGCCGGCCAGCAATTCGTCGCGCGTGACGCGTTGGCCCAGCTTGAGCGTCACGCCCAGCAGGTCGAGCTGGCGGCGGAAGTAGCGGATGGTTTCGCCGAACTCCTCCTTGCCGGGAATCTGCATGGCGATCTTGAACTGGCCGCCGACGCTGTCGCTGGAGTCGTACAGCGTGACGGCGTGGCCGCATTCGGCCGCGGCGGTCGCCGCCGACAGGCCGGCCGGGCCGGCGCCGACCACGGCGACCTTGCGCGCCCTGGCCTTCTTGCTGAACACCAGTTCGGTCTCTTTGCAGGCGCGCGGGTTGACCAGGCAGGTGGCGCGCTGGTTGGCGAAGGTGTGGTCCAGGCAGGCCTGGTTGCAGCCGATGCAGGTGTTGATCTCGTCGGCGCGGCCGCCGGCGGCCTTGGCGACGAAGTGCGGATCGGCCAGGAACGGCCGCGCCATCGACACCAGGTCGGCGTCGCCGCGGGCCAGGATGTCGTCGGCTTCGAAGGGCATGTTGATGCGGTTCGAGGCCACCACCGGAATCGTCACTTCGCGCCGCAGCCGGCCGGCCACGCTGGCGAAGGCGCCGCGCGGCACCGAGGTGACGATGGTCGGCACGCGCGCTTCGTGCCAGCCGAAGCCGGTGTTGAGAATGGTCACGCCGGCCTGCTGCAGCGCCTTGGCCACCGCCACCACGTCGTCCCAGGTGTTGCCGCCGTCGACCAGGTCGAGCAGCGAGTGGCGGTACATGATGATGAAGTCGGGGCCGACGGCGGCGCGGATGCGCTTGACGATCTCCACCGGCAGGCGCATGCGGTTCTCGATGCTGCCGCCCCAGCGGTCGGTGCGCAGGTTGGTGCGGGCGCACAGGAACTGGTTCAGCAGATAGCCTTCACTGCCCATCACCTCGATGCCGTCGTAGCCGGCGCGCTTGGCCAGCTTGGCGCAGCGCGCGTAGTCGCGGATGGTGCCCTCGATGCCGGCTTCGCTGAGCGCGCGCGGTTTGAACGGCGAAATCGGCGACTTCTTGGCCGACGCCGAGACCACGAAGGGCTGGTAGCCGTAGCGGCCGGCGTGCAGGATTTGCATCAGGATCTTGCCGCCCTCCTGGTGCACGGCGCTGGTGACCTGGCGGTGGTTGAGCACGTCGCCGAGCCAGTTGACGGTGCCGCCGAAGGGCAGCAGCCAGCCGGAGCGGTTCGGCGAAATGCCGCCGGTGACGATCAGGCCGACGCCGCCGCGGGCGCGTTCGCGGTAGAAGGCCGCCAGTTTGCCGTAATTGTAGAAGCGGTCCTCCAGGCCGGTGTGCATCGAGCCCATGATGACGCGGTTGCGCAGCGTGGTGAAACCGAGGTCGAGGGGGGCGAGCAGGTGCGGATAGGTGGTCATTATAATTTTTGGTGTGGTGACGGAAGCGCGCGGCTGCGGCTAACGGCATTAAAACCTAATTCTCTAGACCCGGGGTTCTAAACTCCGGCGCTGCCTATTTTGTAAGCAGAGGGCACAAGCCTTGTATTCTGCCACCCTTTCCCTTACGCTGGGCGAATGAAGCAACGAATCCAGCCTCTTATCCTTTGCCTGCTGCTGCTTTGCGCCGGAGCGGCGCCGGCGCAGGCGCCCAAACTGGAGATGCCAAAATTGGACGTGTCGGTGCGGCGCGTGGATCTGGACGCCTTGCATATGTACGAGGTGGAGGCCAGCGGCACGGTACAGGCGCCGCCGGCCACGGTGTGGCGGGTGCTCACGACCTACGACCGCATGAACGAGTTCGTGCCGGACCTGGCCTCGTGCCGGGTCCTGTCGCGCAACGGCAACGAGGTGGTCGTCGAGCAGTTCGGCACGGCGCGCTTCCTGTTCATGGCGAAATCGATCCACCTGATCGTGCGCGCCACCGAAAATCCGATGTCGTCGATCGACATCTCGCTGATCTCGGGCGACATGAAACACTACGAATCGCGCTGGGAACTGGTGCCGCTGCACGAAACGGGCGGCACGCGGGTGCTCTACAGCGGCAAAATGAGCCCGAACTTCTACGTGCCGGGGATGCTCGGCACGCAGATCATCCGCGGCGACATCGAGCGCATGCTCGGCGCGGTGCTGGCGCGGCTCGACAGCCGGCGCGAGCAGTGACGCCGCGGGCTGCGGCGTTGAAATCGTTCCAACCAGGGGCCTAACCGCAGGGCCTGGCCCCGATGCCGCTCAGTTAAGCTTGCATAGGTCGGATGAGCGACAGCGTAATCCGACGCCGGGCCGCCGCCGACGCCAGTCGGGTTACGCCGTTCCGGCTAACCCGACCTAGGAAAAGCCTTCACGGCGCCGCATCGGGGTTTGACCCCGGCTCTTTGCCGCCGCTTGGTTTCCAGCGCCGCCGGCGCGCCAGGGGCGCTCAGGCCAGATAGGTGTCGCGGTCGCGCAGTTCGGCGAAGTTTTCCAGGTTGCCGATCTTGACGAGCACCGGGTTCAGGCTGGCCTGGGTCTGCATCGAACGCCAGGCGAACAGCCATTCCTGCTCGGCGGCCTCCAGGCCCGATTTGCTGAAGGCCGCGCCCAGCGCGGCGCGCACGCCGTATTCGACGGCGCCGTCGATGCCGGCCCAGCTGGGCAGCGCGCGCTGCACGGCGCGGTGCAGGCGCTCGCCGAACTCCTCGGTGTTGTGGATGATCAGGCAGCAGTCGGCCGGCGCGAACAGGTCGAACAATTTCTTGTCCCAGGCCTGGGAAAAACTCAAGGTCAGGCAGTTGGCGGCCGGGGTCAGGCGGAACTGCCCCAGGGTGAGCGCCAGTTCGAGGTCGCTGCGCTGGCCGTAGCGGTGCAGGGTCGGGGGGCGTTTGTAATCGTGCATGCTTAACTCAATATAATCAAAATGGTGGCGGAATACGTTACGGTCCCGGTGGCGCCGCGCCGCGGCGGCACTAGCTGTGGATGCGAACGTGGCGCCGGGTGCGCATGGCTTTCGAGGCGATGAAAATTTCGCTGAGCAAATACACGAAGCTGCCGATCAGGGTCAGCATCGCCGCGACGAAAAACGCCGCGATGTATTTGTCGAGCACGACGTTCAGGGTGTCGCCGGCGAACAGCATCGCAATCACCAGGCAAATCAGCAGGCCGCAGGCGGTGCTGAGGGTGATCGAGTAGTTAATCAGGTGGCTGCGCTGGTACAGCGTGTCCAGCTCGGCCATATAGGTTTCGTTATAGCCGATGTCGAGCCGGTCCTCCAACACGCGCGAACGGTCGATGATGCGCGCCAACCGGTTGGTCAGCACCATTAAGTTGGTGCACACGCCGGTGAGCAAAAACACCGGCGCGATCGCCAGTTGGATGATGTGGCCGATGTCGCCAACGTGAATATTCATAGAAAACTTTATCGTCGATGCTGTGCCGCGTAGGCTGTAGTGTAGCAGCCCGGCAGGCCGCGGCGCTGAAATACCCTGGCCGCCGCTGTCCTTGCAGTGGGCGGCGTGCCGGCTGCGCGCCCGCTTAGTCGAAGCGGCCCTTGCGTTTGAACTGCTCGGTGGCCGCCACCAGCGCCGCCGCGATGCCGCTTTCCAGCGCGCCGTGGCCGGCGTCGGCGATCATTTTCAGGTGCGCGCCGGGCCAGGCCTGGTGCAGGCGGTGCGCCGACAGCGGCGGGCAGATGACGTCGTAGCGCCCCTGCACGATGAGCGCCGGCAGGTGGGCGATGCGGCCGACGTCGCGGATCAGCTGGTCGTCGGTGAAAAAGCCGAGGTTGCTCATGTAATGCGCCTCGAGCCGGCCCAGGCCCAGGTCGAAGGCGTCGTTGGACGCCTCCTCGGGCTGCGGCAGCAGGTAGGAGCGGCGTCCCTCGAAGCGGCTCCAGGCGCGCACCGCCGGCAAATGCACGGCCGGGTCGTCGCTCAGGCAGCGCCGGGTGTAGGCGCCCAGCAGGTCGCCGCGCTCGTCCGGCGGGATCGGCGCGATGAATTCCTCGTACAGCTCGGGGTAGAACCAGCGCATGTCGTGCAGGAACCAGTCGATTTCGGCGCGGGTGCACAGGAAAATGCCGCGCAACACGAAGCCGAGGCAGGCCTGCGGGTGCGCCTGGCCGTACGCCAACGCCAGCGTCGAGCCCCACGAGCCGCCGAACACCAGCCACTTGGCGATGCCGAACTTGGCGCGCAGCACTTCGATGTCCTCGACCAGCAACTGGGTGGTGTTGTTGCGGCACTCGCCCAGCGGCGTCGACTTGCCGGCGCCGCGCTGGTCGAACAGGATCACCCGGTAATAGCGCGGATCGAAAAAACGCCGGTGCTGCGGCGACAGGCCGGCGCCCGGGCCGCCATGCAGGAACAACACCGGCACGCCGTCGGGATTGCCGCACTCTTCCCAGTAAATCGTGTGCAGGTCGTCGACCGCCAGCATGCCGTGTTGGTTCGGCAGCGTGGGCGGAAACAGCGGTGACAGCGCGTCGGGCATGGCAGTCCTTGTTGGGTGTGGAGTTCGATTGTAGCGAAATATGCCGCGGCGGGCGGAAAAAGCCGCGCGCCAAAAAAAAACCGCCCGAAGGCGGTGCTGTCGATCGCTCAGTGCGCCGTCACAGCGCGGTAACAACGCGGTAACAACGCGGTTACACCCCTACGACATGTGCTGGCCGCCGTTGATCGAGATGTTGGCGCCGGTAACGAAAGCGGCTTCGTCCGATGCCAGATAGGCCACCAGGCCGGCCACTTCCTCGGGCTTGCCCAGGCGCGCCATCGGGATTTGCGGGATGATTTTGGTGTCGAGCACTTCCTGCGGAATCGCCATCACCATCTTGGTGCCGATGTAGCCCGGCGATATGGTATTGACGGTGACGTTCTTGCGCGCCACTTCCAGCGCCAGCGCCTTGGTGAAACCGTGCATGCCGGCCTTGGCGGCCGAATAGTTGGTCTGGCCGAAGGCGCCCTTCTGGCCGTTGACGGAGGAAATGTTGATGATGCGGCCCCAGCCGCGCTCAACCATGCCGTCGCAGACCGGTTTGGTCATGTTGAACACGGAGTCCAGATTGGTGGCCATGACGGCGTCCCAGTTTGGCTTGTCCATCTTCTTGAACGTCATGTCGCGCGTGATACCGGCGTTGTTGACCAGCACGTCGACCGGGCCGATATCCTTTTCCACCGCCGCCACGCAAGCCTGGGCGGAATCGTAGTCGGCCACGTCGCAAGGGTACGCTTTGAAGTCGTAACCCATATCGCGGGTCGTGGCCAGCCACTCCGTCACCTTCGGATTGCCCGGTGAATAAGTGGTGACCACACGATAGCCCAGCGCCGCCAGCTTGAAACACACCGCTTCGCCCAAACCACCCATACCGCCGGTTACTAATGCAACTCTTGCCATGTTTATCCCCTAAGTTTTCGTCTTGCCACAAAAAGCATCTCAGACTGCATTACGCCGCTGGCGCCGACCGATTAATCGCGCTCGATCGCCAGCGCCACGCCCATACCGCCGCCGATGCACAGGGCCGCCAGGCCCTTCTTGGCGTCGCGCCGTATCATTTCATGGATCAGCGTCACCAGGATGCGCGCGCCGGACGCGCCGATCGGATGGCCGATGGCGATGGCGCCGCCGTTGACGTTGATCTTGCTGGTGTCCCACTCCATTTCCTTGTTCACCGCCAGGGCCTGGGCCGCGAACGCCTCGTTAATTTCCATCAAGTCCAGGTCTTGCGGCGTCCAGCCGGCTTTTTTCAGGCATAGACGGCTGGCCGACACCGGTCCCATGCCCATCAGCGCCGGGTCCAGGCCCGACGAGGCGTAGGCCTTGATGCGGGCGAGCGGCTTCAAGCCGAGCTTTTTCGCTTCCGACGCCGACATCATGACGACGGCGGCGGCGCCGTCGTTCAGGCCGGAGGCGTTGCCGGCGGTGACGCTGCCGTCCTTCGAGAAGGCCGGGCGCAGGCCGGCCAGCGATTCCAGCGTCGAACCGGCCTTGACGTATTCGTCGTTGTCGAACACCACGGTGCCTTTTTTGCCGACGATGTCGAGCGGCAGGATTTCATCCTTGAACTTGCCGGCTTTTTGCGCCGCTTCCGCCTTCAGCTGCGACTGCAGCGCGAACTCGTCCTGGGCGGCGCGCGAGATGTCGTATTTCTTCGCGACGTTCTCGGCGGTGATGCCCATGTGGTATTGGTTGTAGACGTCCCACAGGCCGTCGACGATCATGGTGTCGACCATCTTGAAGTCGCCCATGCGGAAACCGTCGCGCGAACCGTTCATCACGTGCGGCGAGGCGCTCATGTTTTCCTGGCCGCCGGCGATGATGATGTTGGCGTCGCCGCACTTGATCGCCTGGGTCGCCAGGTGGGTGGCTTTCAAGCCGCTGCCGCACACCTTGTTGATGGTGAAGGCGGGAATGCCGGACGGCAGGCCGGCCTTGATGACGGCCTGGCGCGCCGGGTTTTGGCCGACGCCGGCGGTCAGTACCTGGCCCAGGATGGCTTCGCTGATCAGGTTGGCGTCGATGCCGGTTTGGGCCATCAAGCCCTTGATCACATGGGCGCCCAGTTCGGACGCCGGGATCTTGGCCAGACTGCCGCCGAATTTACCCACTGCGGTACGGCCTGCGGCCACGATAACAACATCTTCCATTTGCTTCTCCGATTTGCTGACCGATGGTCAGGTTAAGTAAACACTCGCCATAAAGCTCTACCAACTACACTACCATAAGTCACTACGCCACCGCGGCGCGGCGCCCGCCTTCGCTTTAGTTGGCGCCGCGCTGGCGCACGTCGGCCGTGTCGGCCGGCGCCGCTTCCGCCCGGGCGTGCCCGGCGTGCGTGGTTTTATCATACGCTTCATGGACGTTAACGAAAGCGCTTTTCAAAAAACTATTTATCGGGGTGGCGACGGCGTCCGGGGTTTGCTTGACGACATCGACAAGTTCGCCTACTTTTTGTTTCGAAACCGCAATTTCGTTGTGCGCCACGGCGGCCAGCTTGGCTTGCGCGCCCTGGGCGATGTCGCCGGCCTGGCGGCCATACGCGCTGGCGCGGTCCAGCGCCAGGCGCGACTGGGCGCTGGCGGCGCTGAACCACTGCTGCGGGCTGCGCACCGCCATCCATTGCCCGGCCGCCACGGTGGTGGCGGCCAGCGCGGTGCGCACCGCGTCCACGTTCAGATCGACCACTGTCACGCCGCTGTCAAACGCGGCCTCGGCGAAGGCGCTGGCGCTCGCCAATTGGGCGTCCAGCACGGCTTTGCCGGCGCGTGTCAGTTGTTCGGAAAGAGCAAACATGGAAATCCTCATCAAGTAAATAGCGTTGCCGTGTTGCGCCGCCTAGCATTCCACTGTAAGCGCCCCGTCCGGTAAGCCACTTGATTTTTATCAAGCATATCAACTTGATCACTTAAAACAGTCTCCAATTGTCACGACAATAATTTAATGCCGTCCAGGGTCAGCGCGCACTGCTCGCGGATCACGCCGACGAAATCGCGCACATAGGCTTTCTCGCTGAACGCCGCCGAGACCGAGACGAACAGGTCGCTCCACAGGCCGTGCTCGCCGACCGGGCGCGCCACCACGTAGTCGTAGTCGACGTAGTTCTTGATGGCCCAGTTCGGCAACGCGGCGACGCCGCGCCGGCTCGCCACCAGTTGCAGGATGGCGACGGTGAGTTCGGCGGTGCGGCGCTCGAACTCGACGCCGGCCGGGCGCAGCACTTCGCGGATCAGGTCGATGCGCTGCTCCGGCACCGGGTAGGTGATCAGGGTTTCGCCGGCGAAGTCGCGCGCCGCCAGCCGGCGGCGCGCCTGCAAGCGGTGCTTTTGCGCCATCACCACCAGGATTTCAAAGCGGAACAGCGGGAAGGTGGCGAAGTCGGGGCCGTAGTGCGAGCCGATCACCAGGTCGGCGGCGCCGCTGCGCAGCAGCTCGGCCGGCTCGCTGTGGAAGCCCGACACCAGGTCGATCTCGACCTCCGGCCAGCGCTGGCGGAACGCGTCCATCACCGGCATCAGCCAGTCGAAGCAGGTGTGGCATTCGAGCGCCACGCGCAGCGTGCCCTGGTCGCCCTGCGACAGGCGGGCCAGGTCGCGCTCGGCCTGCTCGATCTCGGGCAACAGCAGGTCGGCCAGTTGCAACAGGCGCCCGCCGGTGGCGGTGAAGCCGATCGGCATCGACTTGCGCTCGAACAGCGGGGTGCCGTAGCGCTCCTCCAGCAATTTGATCTGGTGCGACAGCGCCGACTGGGTCAGGTTCAGCAATTGCGCGGCGCGCACCAGGCTGCCGGCGGAGCGCAGCGCGCTCAGGGTACGCAAATGGCGCAGTTCTAGCATGGGCGGGGTGGCAATCTCAGGTAGGTGTATGAATTTTTTTCATGCGAAACGGCAAAATGTTTCGTTTTGATTATAGAGCAGTTTACCGCACACTCTAGCCCACCAATATTAAATCTCAATGACACCATGACTACGATCAATACCCATACCCTCGGCTTCCCGCGCATCGGCGCCAACCGCGAATTGAAAGTGGCGCTGGAACAGCATTGGCGCGGCGAACTCAGCGTCGACGGCCTGGAAGCGGTCGGCCGCCAACTGCGCGCGCGCCACTGGGCGCTGCAACAAGAAGCCGGCCTGGACTGGGTCAGCGTCGGCGACTTCGCCTTCTACGACCAGGTCGCCAACCACATCCAGCTGCTCGGCTGCGAACCGGCGCGCTTCGGCTTCGACGCCGCCCAGGCGCCGCTGGCGCGCTACTTCGCGATGGCACGCGGTGATGGCGGCGGCGACGGTGGCGCCTGCGACGCCGGCTGCGGCGCCGCCGAGCACCGGCACGGCGCCAGCCACGCGCTGGAAATGACGAAGTGGTTCGACACCAATTACCACTACCTGGTGCCCGAGTTCACGCCGGAAACCCGGTTCTCGCTGGCCTGCGAGCGCCTGTTCGCCGAGGTGGCCGAGGCGCAGGCGCTGGGCCACGCCGTCAAGGCCGTCGTGCTGGGGCCGCTGACCTTCCTGTGGCTGGGCAAGGAACGCGGCGCGCCCGGCTTCGAGCGCCTGTCGCTGCTGCAACAATTGCTGCCGGTGTACGGCGCCCTGCTCGACCGCCTCAAACAAGTCAACGTCGAGTGGGTGCAAATAGACGAGCCCATCCTCGGACTCGACCTGCCGCCGGCCTGGCGCGCCGCTTTTGAAAGCAGCTACTGGCAGTTGAACCAGGTCGGCGTCAAGCTACTGCTGGCGACCTACTTCGCGCCGCTGGAGGAAAACCTCAGCCTGGCCTGCCGCCTGCCGGTGGCCGGCCTGCATGTCGACGGCGTGCGCGCCGCCCACGAGCTGGTCAGCGTGTGCGACTGGCTGCCCGCCCACAAGGTGCTGTCGATCGGCATCGTCGACGGCCGCAACGTCTGGCGCAGCGACCTCGACGCGGCGCTGGCCGCGCTCACGCCGCTGCTGGCCAAGCGCGGCGGCGCGCTGTGGCTGGCGCCGTCCTGCTCGCTGCTGCACGTGCCGTTCAGCCTGGCGGCGGAAACCCGGCTGGACCCGGAAATCCAGTCCTGGCTGGCCTTCGCCACCGAAAAACTGGCCGAACTGGCGCTGCTCAAGGGCGCGCTGGACGGCGCCGACCCGGCCGGCGCGCCCGGGTTCGCCATGGACGCCGGCCGCGCCGCCGTGGCCGGGCGCCGCGCCAGCGCCCGCGTGCACCGCGCCGACGTCGCCGCCCGCCTGCGCGCGCTGGCGCCGCGCGCCGACCAGCGCCAGTCCGCCTTCGCGCAGCGCCAGGGCGCGCAACAGGCGCGCCTGCGCCTGCCGTCCTTCCCGACCACGACCATCGGCTCGTTCCCGCAGACGGCGGCGATCCGCGCCGCCCGCGCCGCCTTCAAGCGCGGCGAACTCAGCCGCCAGGATTACGACAGCCGCATGCGCGCCGAAATCGCCGACGCCGTGCGACGCCAGGAGGCGCTGGGGCTGGACGTGCTGGTGCACGGCGAGGCCGAGCGCAACGACATGGTCGAGTACTTCGGCGAGCAACTCGACGGTTTCGCCTTCACCGGCCAGGGCTGGGTGCAGTCGTACGGCTCGCGCTGCGTCAAGCCGCCGGTGATCTACGGCGACGTCGCCCGGCCGCGGCCGATGACGCTGGCCTGGACCGTGCACGCGCAAAGCCTGACCGCCAAGCCGATGAAGGGCATGCTGACCGGCCCGGTGACGATGCTGCAATGGTCGTTCGTGCGCGACGACCAGCCGCGCGCCGACACCGCGCTGCAAATCGCGCTGGCGATCCGCGACGAGGTGGCCGACCTGGAACAGGCCGGCATCGGCGTGATCCAGATCGACGAGCCGGCCATGCGCGAAGGTTTGCCGCTGCGCCGCGGCCAGTGGCACGGCTACCTCGACTGGGCCACCCGGGCCTTCCGCGTGGCCGCCGGCGTGGCCGCCGACGCCACCCAGATCCACACCCACATGTGTTACGCCGAGTTCAACGACATCCTGCCGCAGATCGCCGCGATGGACGCCGACGTCATCACCATTGAAACCAGCCGCTCCGACATGGAGTTGCTGCGCGGCTTCGGCCAGTTCGCCTACCCGAACCAGATCGGCCCCGGCGTCTACGACATCCACTCGCCGCGGGTGCCGAGCGCGGCCGAGATGGTGCGCCTGTTGCAAAAAGCCAGCGCCGTGATCCCGCCGGCGCACCTGTGGGTGAACCCCGATTGCGGCTTGAAAACGCGGGCCTGGGCCGAGACCGAAACCGCGCTGGCCAACATGGTAGATGCCGCACGGCAAATGCGCGCAATGTAAGTGAGCGCCAACTAATACCCGCCCGGCGGCATGTCGCCGGGGCCGCGCGCCGCGTAAACGGCGCGCCGCCCCGGCTTTTTGCGTGGGACGGGCACATCGCACGCCGCGTCGGCCCTTTTTGCGAAAATTTTCAAGTAAAATGCAACAACTTCGCCGGCGCGCCCGCGCCCCCGGCATGACCTTTGAAACACCGCCTGTCGCAGGCCCATTCAACTCACCACTATGTCCAAAAGCCCGTCCCCGAAGCCCATCGAAATCAAGATCTCCACCGTTGTCGCGGTTTCCGCCATCCTGCACACGGCCGACGCCGGCGAGCTGGACGCCGCCCTGCGCGCGATGACCGGCGGCGTCTGCGACTTCTTCGAGGGCGACCTGGCCGTCATCGACGTCGGCGCGATGGCGCCGGACGGCGGCGCCATCGACTGGGCCGGCCTGATCGCCCTGCTCAGGCAGTACCGCCTGAACCCGGTCGCGGTGCGCGGCGCCACGCCGGAAATGGGCGACGCCATCCTGGCGCTCGGCCTGAGCCTGGATAGCGGCAGCGGCCCGCGCGACGAGCCCGCCGCGCCGCTCGCCGCGCCGCCCCCGCCCGCGCCCGCGCCGACGCCGGCGGCCGGCGCCGTCGCCAGCCCCGCCGCCATGATCATCGACACCCCGGTGCGCGCCGGCCAGCGCATCTACGCGCGCGGCTGCGACCTGATCATCACCGCCGTCGTCAACAACGGCGCCGAAATCATCGCCGACGGCAGCATCCACGTCTACGCGGCGCTGCACGGGCGCGCGCTGGCCGGCGCCTCCGGCAACGCCGCCGCGCGCATCTTCGCGCTGTCGATGGCGCCCGAACTGGTCTCCATCGCCGGCGTCTACCGCACCTTCGAGGACGGTTATCCGCCCGAGCTGGCGCGCCAGCCGACGCAAATCAGCTTGGTCGGCGACCGAATCGATATACTATCTGTCAGCCCAGCAACCCGCTCTTAAGCTTAGACATCTAAAAAGGATTTTTTGTGGCAAGAATTATTGTTGTAACGTCCGGCAAGGGCGGAGTGGGCAAAACCACCTCAAGCGCCAGTTTCGCGACCGGCTTGGCCCTGCGCGGCCACAAGACCGCCGTGCTCGACTTCGACGTCGGCCTGCGCAACCTCGACCTGATCATGGGCTGCGAACGGCGCGTGGTCTACGACCTGATCAACGTGATCAACGGCGAAGCGTCGCTGAACCAGGCCCTGATCAAGGACAAGCACTGCGACAACCTGTTCATCCTGCCGGCCTCGCAAACGCGCGACAAGGACGCGCTGTCGGAAGACGGCGTCGAGCGCGTGCTCAACGACCTGATCAACATGGGCTTCGAATTCATCATCTGCGACTCGCCGGCCGGCATCGAGCACGGCGCGCTGATGGCGCTGACCTTCGCCGACGAAGCGATCATCGTCACCAACCCGGAAGTGTCGTCGGTGCGCGATTCGGACCGCATCCTGGGCATCATCCAGGCCAAGTCGCGCCGCGCGCAAACCGGCGGCGAGCCGGTCAAGGAACACCTGTTAATCACGCGCTACTCGCCGAAACGGGTCGAGTCCGACGAAATGCTGTCCTACCAGGACGTGCAGGAAATCCTGCGCATCCCGCTGATCGGCATCATCCCGGAATCGGAATCGGTGCTGGCGGCCTCCAACCAGGGCAACCCGGCGATCCATTTCAAGGGCACCGACGTGGCCGAAGCTTACGAAGACGTGGTCTCGCGCTTCCTCGGGCAAGAGCTCGAACTGCGCTTCACCACCTACGAAAAGCCCGGTCTGCTGCAGCGCATCTTTGGGGTAAAGTGACATGGCCTTGCTTTCATTTCTCTTCCCTTCGAAGCCCAAAACGGCCACGGCGGCCAAGGAACGGCTGCAGATCATCATCGCGCGCGAGCGCAGCGGCCGCGGCGGCCCGGACTTCCTGCCGGCGCTGCACAAGGAGTTGATCGAAGTCATTTCCAAGTACACCAAGGTGAACGCGGAAGACATCAAGATCTCGCTCGACCGCCAGGGCAACCTGGAAGTGCTGGACGTGAACGTGGTGCTGCCGGACGCGTAAGCGCGCCGTGAAACCAGCGGGCCGGCGGCGCTGCCAGCCAAGCAAGGGCAAAGCGCCGGCGCCAAGGCGGGAAGGCCGGACCCCGAGGGTCCGGCCCCGGGCTTGCGTCTTGGTTTTTTAGGTCCGGCGCGCCACCAGCAGTTCCTGCGCCACCGTCGCGCAGGCCTCCACGTGCTGGTAGCCGATCTGCCGGAACACCGTGAAGCCGATCGCCGCCGAGACCAGTTGACCGGCCAGCGGCACCAGCCGCGCGGCCTGCTTGACGAGTATTTTGATGCCGGTGCGTTTGAGCAGCATTAACACCAGCTCGCGCGTCACCAGCTTGCCGACCAGCATGCCGCCGACGCCGATCGCCGCCTCGTAGGCGATCAGCTTGTATTTCGGCTGCAGGCGCTCGATTTGCTCGGGCGTCAGGCCGAACTCCTGGTTGATATCGTTGATCAACAGCGTGAACAGGCCCAGGTCCGAGACGACGTCGACGCCGGGGATCGGCACCGCCGAGACGCCGGCCGATATCGCCGCGCGCCGCCGCACCAGGCGCCGGCAACGCTCGCGCACTTGCTCGATGTCCTTCGCACTGCCCGGCATCAGGGTCCAGTCGGTATCCTTGCCTGCGCTCTTAGTCGTATCCATGGTGCTCCTTCGATTCCGCCGGCCCAGCCTTGCCGGTATTGCCAGTGTAGCGCGGAATCCGGCGCGCCCCGCACACGCCCCGCAGCGGTGCGTGGGCGCCGCGCCGCGCGCCGATAATATCCGGGGAGTAAGCCAATCTCTGGTATATTTAAAATTGACCAAAAGTAGACCATGAATAACCATGTCGATAAGCGGTATCCGACCCGGCATCCGACCCGTTTATCGCCCCGCCCTTCGAGACCATGAGAATAGTCGTACTAGATAACGACACCGGCCAGGCCGACCTGATCTGCCAGGTACTGAACTCGGTCGGCCACGCCTGCCAGGGCTTCCAGAACGCCCGCGACCTGCTGGCGCAACTGCGCAAGGACAGCTACGACATGCTGATTTTAAATTGGCGGGTGGCCGACATGGACGGCGCCGAAGTGTTGCGCCGGGTCCGCGAAAAGCTGCCGAGCAAGGCGCCGCTGATGTTCCTCAGCGACGCCGCCGGCGAGGACGACATCGTCGCCGGCATGGCCGCCGGCGCCGACGACTACATGCTCAAGCCGCTGCGGCGCAACGAGCTGGTGGTGCGCACCCAGGCGCTGCTGCGGCGCGCCTACCCGGCCCAGAACGGCGCCGAGCAACTGCAATTCGGCCCCTACGTGTTCGAGACCCGGCCCGGACGGCTGTTGATGAACGGCGCCGCGCTGGACCTGACGCACAAGGAATTCGCGCTGGCCCTGCTGCTGTTCCGCAACCTCGGCCGGCCGCTGTCGCGCGCCTACATCCACGAGGCGGTCTGGCTGCGCGACACCGCCGTGCCCTCGCGGACGATGGACACCCACATCTCGCGCGTGCGCAACAAACTCCATCTGAAGCCGGAAAACGGCTACCGCCTGGCGCCGGTGTACAGCTACGGCTACCGCCTCGAAAAGCTGGTGTCGTAGGTCGTCGTCCGACGCCGGGCCGGCGCCGACGCCCTGGCGGCCGCGCGCGTTATAATATGCGTACTCCGATCCCACCTAAGCCCGAAATGCAACTGCTCGCCGTCGGCCTCAACCACACCACCGCCCCAGTGTCGCTGCGCGAACAACTGGCGTTCGCGCCTGAGCAATTGGGTCAGGCGGTCGGGGCGGCGCGCGCCTGGTTCGAGCGCATCGACGCGCGCGCCGACGGCGAGGCGGCGATTTTGTCGACCTGCAACCGCACCGAGCTGTACGCGGCCAGCCACGCCCCGCAGCCGCTCGACGCCGGCGCCCACTTCCTGGCCGACTACCACAAGCTCAACTACGCCGAGCTGCGCCCGCACCTGTACATGCTGCCGCAGCACGACGCCGTGCGCCACACCTTCCGCGTCGCCTCCGGGCTGGACTCGATGGTGCTGGGCGAAACCCAGATCCTCGGCCAGATCAAGGACGCCATCCGCACCGCCGAGGCGGCCGGCGGCCTGGGCACCTATCTGCACCAGTTGTTCCAGCGCAGCTTCTCGGTCGCCAAGGAAGTGCGCAGCACCACCGAAATCGGCGCCCACAGCGTCTCGATGGCGGCCGCCGCGGTGCGCCTGTCGCAGCGCATCTTCGACAAGATCGCCGAACAAAACGTGCTGTTCATCGGCGCCGGCGAAATGATCGAATTGTGCGCGACGCATTTCGCGGCGCACAACCCGAACAGCATCACCATTGCCAACCGCACCATGGAGCGCGGCGAGGCGCTGGCGCACCGCTTCAACGGCCGCGCCATCCGCCTCGCCGAGCTGCCGGAGAAACTGGCGCAGTTCGACATCGTCATCTCCTGCACCGCCTCGTCGCTGCCGCTGATCGGCCTGGGCCTGGTCGAGCGGGCCATCAAGGCGCGCCGCCACAAGCCGATCTTCATGGTCGACCTGGCGGTGCCGCGCGACATCGAGTCCGAGGTCGGGCGCCTCAACGACGTCTTCCTGTATACCGTCGACGACCTCGGCAAGGTGGTGCAGACCGGCATGGAAAGCCGCCAGGCCGCCGTGGCCCAGGCCGAATCGATCATTGAAACCCGGGTGCAGTCGTACATGAGCTGGGTCGACGACCGCGCCATGGTGCCGGTGATCCAGGACTTGCACGAAACCAGCGAGGCGATGCGCGTGCTGGAAGTCGAGCGCGCCCGCAAGATGCTGGCCAAGGGCGCCGACATCGACGCCGTGCTGGAAGCGCTGTCGAAGGGCTTGACGGCGAAATTCCTGCACGGTCCGCAACAGGCGCTGCACCGCGCCCAAGGCGACGAACGGGCCCACCTGGCGAGCCTGCTGCCGCAGTTGTTCCGCGGCCGGCGTTAGCGGCCACTTCCGTCCGCCTGGCCGCCCGGCCGCGTCGAGCCGACGCGGCCCGTCGCGGCCGTTCCCCCACCACCTTACCGAAGCCCTATGAAACCATCAATGCTGTCCAAGCTGGACCAACTGGCCAATCGCCTGGTCGAACTCGACGAACTGCTGATGCACCCGGACGCCACCTCCAACATGGACAGCTACCGCAAAATGACGCGCGAGCACGCCGAACTGGGGCCGCTGGTGGCGCTGTACCATTCCTACCAGGAAGCCGGCGCCGACATCGCCACCGCGCAGGAGATGCTGGCCGACCCGGACATGAAGGACTTCGCGCAGGAGGAAATCGAAGCGGCCAAGGCCAGCATGGCGCAACTCGAGCAGCAACTGCAAACGATGCTGCTGCCGAAGGACGTCAACGACGAGCGCAACATCTTCCTGGAAATCCGCGCCGGCACCGGCGGCGACGAATCGGCGCTGTTCGCCGGCGACCTGCTGCGCATGTACACCCGCTTCGCCGAGCGCAACCGCTGGCAGGTCGAAGTGGTGTCGGCGTCCGAGTCGGACCTGGGCGGCTACCGCGAAGTGATCGTGCGCCTGGTCGGCAACGGCGCCTACTCCAAGCTCAAATTCGAATCCGGCGGGCACCGCGTGCAGCGCGTGCCGGCCACCGAAACCCAGGGCCGCATCCACACCTCGGCCTGCACCGTGGCGGTGATGCCGGAGGCGGACGAAGTCGAAGACGTCAACATCAACCCGGCCGACCTGCGCATCGACACCTACCGCGCCTCGGGCGCCGGCGGCCAGCACATCAACAAGACCGACTCGGCCGTGCGTATCACGCACCTGCCCACCGGCATCGTCGTCGAATGCCAGGACGACCGCAGCCAGCACAAAAACAAGGCCTCGGCCTTGAAAGTGCTGGCCGCGCGCATCAAGGACGTGCAACTGCGGGCGCAGCAATCGCAGGAAGCGGCGACGCGCAAAAGCCTGATCGGCTCGGGCGACCGCAGCGAGCGCATCCGCACCTACAACTTCCCGCAGGGGCGCATGACCGACCACCGCATCAACCTGACGCTCTACAAACTCGACTTCATCATGGACGGCGAACTGAGCGACCTGACCAACGCGCTGGCGGCCGAACACCAGGCCGAACTGCTGGCCGCCCTGGGCGACTAACGCCGCGCCGGGTGTAAGGGCGGTCTAAGGCGAGGCTTCGACGCTTTGTGCGAAAATGGCCGGTGCCGCGCCGCCATGCCGTTCAGCGGCGATGAACGGCGTCGGCCCCCGCGTTTTTAACCCTCTCCGGAATTCCCATGATTAGTTCGCGCAATCTGTTGTTGTCCGTCGCTTTCGCCTGCTTCGCCGCCCTCGGCGTCGCGCTGTATTTGCAGCACGGCACGCTGGATATGCTGCCTTGCCCGCTGTGCGTGATCCAGCGTTATCTGTTCCTCGCCGTCGGCCTCGCCTGTCTGGCCGGCGCCGCCACCGGCAAGCCCAAGCCCGGCGCCGCCGTCGCCCTGCTGGGCGCGCTCGGCGGCCTCGGCGTGGCCGGCAAGCATTTGTATGTGCTGGCCCATCCCGGTTTGTCCTGCGGCATCGATCCGGTGGAAACCATCCTCAACAAGATTTTCACCGCCGAGTATTTACCCTTCCTCTTCAGGGCCGACGGTTTGTGCGAAGACGCCACCCGGCCGTTCATCGGCCTGTCGATTCCGCAATGGTCGTTGGTCTGCTTCGCGCTGTTCGCGCTGGCGCTGGCCTGGACCCTCGCGCGCCGCAAATGACGCCGGCCGCCACCGTTACCGTCGCCGCCGGCAGCACGCTGGCCTCGTTGCAGGCGCGCCCCCCGCTCGATCCGGTGGATAACCGCATTCTGCTGTGCCACGCGCTCGGCTTGAGCAGGGTCGGCCTGATTACGCAGTCGCAGCGCACGCTCAGCGCCGACGAGGCGGCGCGCCTGTCGGCGCTGCTGGCGCGCCGCCTGGCCGGCGAGCCGATCGCCTATATCGTCGGCCAGCGCGAGTTCTTCGGCCTGCCCTTCGAGGTCAACGACGCGGTGCTGATTCCGCGCCCCGACACCGAATTGCTGGTCGAGCTGGCCCTGGAACGCATGCCGGCCCAGGCGCGCCTGCTCGACATGGGCACCGGCAGCGGCGCCGTCGCCGTCGCGCTGGCGCACAGCCGCCCCGACGCCGCCGTCACCGCGCTCGACGTCAGCGCGGCGGCGCTGGCGGTGGCGCGGCGCAACGCCAGCGCCAACGGCGTCGACGTGCAGTTCATCGACAGCGACTGGTTCGGCGCGCTCGGCGCCGCCCGTTTCGACCTGATCGTCTCGAATCCGCCCTACATCGCCAGCGGCGACCGCCATTTGTCCGAGGGCGATTTGCGCTTCGAACCGGCCGGCGCGCTGACCGACCACGCCGACGGCCTGGCGGCGCTGCGCATCCTCGTCGCCGGCGCGCCGCGCCATTTGGCGGCGCGCGGCTGGCTGTTGATGGAGCACGGCTACGACCAGGCCGCGGCGGTGCGCGCGCTGCTGGCCGCGGCCGGCTACACCGAGGTGCAAAGCTGGCGCGACCTGGCCGGCATCGAACGGGTCAGCGGCGCGCGGCGTCACTGAACGGTGCGCCGCCCGGCGCTACCTTTGTTAGAATGGCAATCGATCCCCTGACCGGAAAACGGCGCGATCCGGCCCCGGCCGGCGGCGCCGGTCAAGCCCGGGGCAGCATTGGCGCGGCTTGGCGAGGTGTTTTTGCGGCCGACAACGCGTTTGCCGGTTTTCGGTTACTCTCAGCACAAATAAATTATTTGCTGCACAAGAAAGGAAGATCAAATTGTCGACTCTATTGACCCGCCGCCTGGCCCTGCTGGCCGGCGATGAGCAGCGCGCGCTGCTGTCGGGCGGCTTGCGCGGCATCGAACGGGAAACCCTGCGCGTCGACCGCGCCGGCCATTTGGCCGCGAGCGCCCATCCGGCGCCGCTGGGTTCGGCTTTGACCCATCCGCTGATCACCACCGACTACGCCGAGGCGCTGCTGGAATTCATCACGCCGGCCGAGCACGACATCGGCGTCACGCTGGCCAAGCTCGAACAGATCCACCGCTACGCCTATTCCCGCCTCGGCGACGAGCTGCTGTGGAGCCAGTCGATGCCGAGCCAGTTGCCGGCCGAGCCGGAAATCCACATCGCCTGGTACGGCCGCTCCAACCTGGGCATGCTCAAGCACGTCTACCGGCGCGGCCTGGCGCTGCGCTACGGCAAGGCGATGCAATGCATCGCCGGCATCCACTACAACTATTCGCTCGACGAGCGGCTGTGGCGCGCGCTGGCCGCCGACGCCGGCTCGCACGCCACGCCGATGGCCTTCCAGTCGGAGAGCTACCTGGCGACGATCCGCAATTTCCGCCGCTACAGCTGGCTGCTGATGTACCTGTTCGGCGCCTCGCCGGCGCTGACGGCCGGCTTCCTGCGCGGCGCGCCGCACAAGTTGCAGGCGCTGTCCGACGACACCCTGTACCTGCCGTACGCGACCAGCCTGCGCATGAGCGACCTGGGTTACCAGAACGACGCCCAGTCCGGCCTGCGCCCGCACGAAAACAGCCTCGACGACTACGTCGCGGCGTTGACGCGCGCCGTCAACCAGCCCTATCCGCCGTACGCCGAACTGGGCACCAAACGGGACGGCGAGTGGACACAGCTGAGCACCAACGTGCTACAGATTGAAAACGAATATTATTCGACGATACGCCCCAAACGCGTGATCCGCACCGGCGAGCGGCCGATCCAGGCGCTGTGCCTGCGCGGCGTCCAATATATCGAAGTGCGCTGCATGGACGTCGACCCGTTCGAACCGGTCGGCATCAGCCTGGAAACCGGGCGCTTCCTCGACGCCTTCCTGCTGTTTTGCGCGCTCGACGAGAGTCCGCCGATTTCCGAGCAGCAAAGCGCGCGCTACACCGAGAACTTCGCCCGCGCCGTCAAGGAGGGCCGCCGGCCGGGCTTGCTGCTGCGCCGCGAAAACGGCGACGTCGCGCTGCCGGACTGGGGCCGCGAGCTGCTCGAACGCATCGCCCCGGTGGCGGCCCTGCTCGACGAGCGCCGCGGCGACGGCGCCCACGCCGACGCGCTGGCGGCGCAGTCGGCCAAGCTGGCCGACCCGGACCTGACGCCGTCGGCCAAGGTGCTGGCCGAGCTGCGCGCCAGCGGCGGCTCCTTCGCCGCCTTCGGCCTGCGCCAGAGCGAGCGCCACGCCGCCTATTTCCGCGCCCATCCGCCCAGCGCCGACGAGCAGGCCTATTTCGGCGAACTGGCCGCGACCTCGCTGGCCGAGCAGGCCGCCATCGAGATGACCCCGGCCGGCAACTTCGACGACTATGTCGCGGCCTACCGCGCCAGCACGCTGTGCCCGCATAGCTAACCGGCCAGGCGAGCACCCATGCTGACCTTTTACAACGAAGCGCACGGCCATCACCGCGGCCGCTTTGAAATCTTCCGCGGCGAAATGGTGCCCTGCTTTGAAAAGCCGGAGCGCGCCGACGCCGTGGTGGCCGAGCTGGCGCGGCGCAACCTCGGGCGCATCGTCACGCCGCAGGGCGTGCCGCTGATGTCGCTGGAACGCATTCACACGCCGCGCTACCTGCATTTCCTGCGCCACGCCTGGGCCGACTGGCTGGCGCTCGACCCGGCCAACGCCGGCAAGAACGCCTTCCCGTCGGTGTGGCCGGTGCGCACGCTGCGCGACGACGTCGAGCCGGACAATTTCTGCGCCAAGCTCGGCCTGTATTCGATGGACAACGGCACCCCGCTGACGGCCGGCACCTGGATCGCCGCCAAGACCGGCGCCGACTGCGCCGTCAACGCCGCCCACGCGCTGCGCCTGGGCGAGCGCTCGACCTTCGCGCTGACGCGTCCGCCCGGCCACCACGCCGGCGCCGACTTCTTCGGCGGCTACTGCTTCCTGAACAACGCCGCGCTGGCGGCCCAGCACCTGCTCGACGACGGCGCGCGGCGCGTCGCCGTCCTGGATCTCGACTACCACCACGGCAACGGCACGCAAAGCATCTTCTACCAGCGCGACGACGTGCAGTTCATCTCGATCCACGCCGACCCGCGCAGCGAATACCCGTTCTACCTCGGCCACGCCGACGAAACCGGCGCCGGCCCCGGCCTGGGTTACAACATGAACCTGCCGTTGCCGGCCGGCAGCTCGGCGCAAGCCTGGTTCGCGGCTTTGGAGACGGCCTGCATGCGCCTGGGCAGTTACGGCCCGGACGCGCTGGTGGTCTCGCTCGGCGTCGACACCTTCGCCGGCGACCCGCTGTCGCAGTTCGCGCTGCAAAGCGCCGACTTCCTGCGCATCGGCGAGCGCCTGTCCTACCTCGGCCTGCCGACCGCCTTCGTGTTCGAGGGCGGCTACGCGGTCAAGGAGATCGGCGTCAACGTCGTCAACGTGCTGGAAGGCTTTGAAACCGGCGGCTGAGCGGACCCCGCCGGCGCGCCGACGCACTTGCTGATGTAAAAAAATTGTGAAATCGCTTGCTACTGAATAGCGCGCGATCTATAGTCTGTTCATGGACGCCACGGCAACAAGGTGGCCCGGCTAAGGAGTTCCGTTTTACCGCTTCACGCTTTAAGTAGCTAGCGATATAGTAGTTAGCTATATACTTACAAACACATTGCAAACAACCACCTACGAATAGGAAAATACCATGTCGATCGAACAAGTAGCATACCGCGCACAAGCCAAGGCAAGCGGTGGCCGCGAAGGCAGCGCCGTCTCCGACGATGGCGTGCTGAACGTCAAGCTGACGACGCCGAAAGAGCTGGGCGGCAACGGCGCGGTCGGCACCAACCCGGAACAACTGTTTGCGGCCGGCTACTCCGCCTGCTTCATCGGCGCGATCAAATTCGTCGGCGGCCGCGACAAGATCGCCGTACCGGCGGACGTGTCGATTGAAGGCGTGGTCGGCATCGGCGCGATCCCTGACGGTTTCGGCATCGAAGTCGAACTGAAAATCTCGCTGCCGGGCATGGAACGCGCCGCCGCCGAAGCCCTGGTCGCCGCCGCCCACATCGTTTGCCCGTACTCGAACGCGACCCGCGGCAACGTCGACGTCACCCTGACGCTGGTGTAAGCACTCGCTAGCAACACCCCGCGGGGCCGGCGTCGCGCCAACGACGCCGGCCCCGTCAACTGCTATAGTTATTTTTAAGGAGCACTCGTTCAATACGAACGGGCGCCGCAGCTTGTGCGCCTATCTTCATCATTGAAGGAATGGAAAAGCTTGGCCGTCGAAAAAGTCTTGTTGTTGCATGGTCCGGTCATCTCTTACGGCAGCTTTCCCATCAGCGCCGTCATCGGCGCCGATGGCCGCGAGGCGCCGATGGCGACCTATAATTGCGAGCGCAATATCCTGACGCTGGCCTTGGTCTTCCGCGCGCACGGTTTCAAAATCGCCTACAGCGGATGGAGCGACGACGACGAGTGGCTCGAGGCCAACGGCGACCTGTTCGACTACCTGGCTACCTCGGACCAGAACGTGCCGCACAAGGACAGTACCTTCTTCGGCGAAGTCATCCTGAACAACAAGGAGATATTACGCCTCGCTGCAGGGCTTGCGGCTAATCCGCGCCAAGCTGGGCGACGACGCCATGGTCTTCCGGCCGCGCAGCGACGTCGCCGTCAGTCCCGACCACGCCATCACCGAACTCAACCGCCTGGTGCGCCATTCGCGCGACATCCTGATCGAACACTGCGCCATGCAGAAAATGTTCAGCATGCCCGACTTCATCATGATGGGCGTGGTCGGGCGCATCGTCTGCATGAGCAGGGACATCTCCGACTCGATGGTGTGGCGCGGCCTGCCGCGTTATCTGGAACACGTCACCGGCACGTTCGCCAAGCAATTTTTCTTCGACGGCGTCCTGACGCGCAACCCCAACATCAAGGCCGACGAGCTGGCCGCGCTGATGATCTCGCCCGGCATGTCGGGCCGCGAAGAGCGCACGCCCGCGCACGGAACGCTAGTCCCGGGGCACCAGGCGGGCAAACTGCTGCGCCATGAAGTAATCGAGGTCTTTCCGGATGCCCAGGCCATACATGCCGGCGCGGTCGTGGCCGACGTTGTAGCAACCCAGGCGGGCGCCCGCCAGCATCCGGCTGTACGCCGGCGCCACGTAGTATTCGGCATGCCGCGCGCCAGGTAGCCCAGCGCGTCCGGCAGCGCCGTGTCGAACACGAAGGCGTCGTCGATGGCGTGGCGGGCCAGCGCGGCCCCGATCTGGGCGTGCAAATCGTCCGCCTTGATGTTCAAGGCCAGCGGCCGCGCCGCGCCATGGCGCGCGCACAGCGCCAGGAAGGCGTCCAGCGCCATTTCCCCGCCGCCGGGCATATCGTGTGAAATCACCACCCCGCCTTGGGCATCGCGCAAATCGGTTTCAATGCCGAAGCCGTGCTCAAGCGCTCGCTCGAAGGCGCCACAGCGGTTCTTTTCAGATCTGTCAATGCAATAGCCTCTATGCGCCACTAATTACTTGAGTACTTCCTCTATCGCAACACGAAGCCGCCCGTGCTTTAGAATGGCCGCTGGATACACGACGGGAGGCGCGCATGAGCGATTGGCAATGGCAGTGGCAGGCATTTGAGGAACTGAGCGGCGCGGACCTGTACCAGGCGCTGGCGCTGCGGCAAAACGTCTTCGTACTGGAACAGCAATGCCTGTATCCGGACCTGGACCAGCTCGACCAGCAAGCCTGGCACCTGCTGGGCTGGCAACAGCGGGACGGCCGACGCCAGCTGGCCGCCTACCTGCGCTGCCTGGCGCCGGGCGCGAAGTACCCCGAGATGTCGATCGGCCGCGTGCTGACGGCCGCGGCGGCGCGCGGCACCGGCAGCGGCCGGCAACTGATGCAACAGGGCATCGCCTGCGCCGTGCGCCAATTCCCCGGCCACGCCATCCGCATCGGCGCCCAGCACCACCTGGAGGGCTTCTACCGGGGCTTCGGCTTCGCCACCATCAGCGCGCCGTACGACGAAGACGGCATCGCCCACATCGACATGCTGCGCCCGGCGTCGCCGACCTGAATGGCGTTACGCTAGCGCGTCGTAGGTCGGATGAGCGCAACGCCTCATCCGACCATGTTGGCCGCAGCGAAACGCGCTGCTTTAGGCGCGGTCCCGCGCCGAGTCTTCGCCTGTTCTGCCAGCAAGCGGCAGCGCCGGCCTCGCCCTTGCCGGAGCGGGTTTAGTTCGCCACCGCCGTCACTTCGACGTCGAAAATCAATCCGGCGTTCGGCGGAATCGATCCCCGCCCGCCCGCGCCATAGCCGTCCGCGGCGGTCAGGACCAAGGTGCGCTTGCCGCCCACCTTCATGCCGGCGACGCCCTTGTCCCAACCCGAGATGACCTGGCCGGCGCCGAGCTTGAATTGGAAACCGCTGCCGGCGTCGAATTTGCTGCCGTGCAGATCGCTCGCCTTGGCGTTGTACAACCAGCCGGTGTAGTTGACCGTGACCGTGGTAGCCGCCGTCGCCACCGCCCCGGTGCCGACCACGGTATCGGTGAAGGCGGTCGCCGCCGGCTGGGTGTTTGGATCGATGGCCGGCGCATCGCCGCCGCCGCCGCCGCAGGCGGTCAGCGCAAACGCTCAGGCAAATGAGGCGATAAGTCGAAGTGCGGATTTCATGTGTCCCCTAGTCATAGTCGGCCGCCGGTCGCGAAGGTGCGCCGGCAAGCGCATGAGTGTAGCAGGGGAAACGTTGGCAAAATGTAAGCAGAAGTAAGCGCGGGGCGCGAATACAACACTGGCCCCGCTCCCCCGTGGGGGCGGCGGCCAGTCGCGCCCGGGACGCTTAGATCTCGACCTGGGTGCCCAGCTCGATCACCCGGTTGGTCGGGATCTGGTAATAGTCGGCGGCGCCGCGGGCGTTGCGCGACATCGTCACGAACAGATGCTCGCGCCACGGCGCCATGCCCTGGCCGGGCGTCGAAATGACGGTCTGGCGGGCGATGAAGAACGAGGTTTCCATCATGTCGAACAGCAGATCGTGCGCCGCGCACAGCGCCATCGCCCGCGGAATGTCCGGCTCGTCCTTGAAGCCGTAGTGCACACTGACCTGGTAGCAGTGGTGCCCCAGGTCGGTGACGCGCACCTGCTCGGCCGGCGGCACCCACGGTTCCTCCAGCATGAACACCGTCAGGAACACCACGCGCTCGTGCAGCACCTTGTTATGCGACAGGTTGTGCAGCAACGCGTGCGGCACGCCGTCGCTTTCGCCGCGCAGGAAAATCGCCGTGCCCGGCACCCGCAGCGGCGGCGCGATGAACAGCGAGGACAGGAAGTCCTCGAGCGGGATCGCGTGCTTTTGCAAGTTCTGGAACACCAGTTGGCGGCCGCGGTTCCAGGTCAGCATGACGATGAACAGGATCGAACCGAGTAGCAACGGGAACCAGCCGCCGTGGAACAGCTTGAGCGCGCTGGCCGAAAAGAACATCACGTCGATCGCCAGGAAAAAGCCGGTCGCGGCCCAGCACAGCAGCAAATTCATCTTCCAGCGGTAGCGGATCACGAAGAAGGTCAGGATCGTCGTCGCCAGCATGGTCGCGGTGACGGCGATGCCGTAGGCCGCCGCCAGGTTCTCGGACGAGCCGAAACCGACCACCGCCAGCAACACCACCGCCAGTTGCAGCCAGTTGATGGCGGGAATGTAGATTTGCCCGATCTGGCTTTCCGAGGTGTGCAACACGCGCATGCGCGGCAAAAAGCCCAAGGCAATGGCTTGCTTGCTCATCGAGAAGGTGCCGGAAATGGTGGCCTGCGAGGCGATCACGGTGGCCATCGTCGACAGCACCACCAGCGGGTAGATACTCCATGCGCCCAGTTGCTTGTAGAAGGGATTGGAAATCGCCTCGGGGTGGGCCAGCAGCAGACCGCCCTGCCCCAGGTAGTTCAGCGCCAGCGCCGGAAAGGCGATCAGGAACCAGGCCATGCGGATCGGCTTCTTGCCGAAATGGCCCATGTCGGCGTACAGCGCCTCGGCGCCGGTCAAGGACAGCACCACCGCGCCCAGCGCGACGAAGGCGATAAAGCGGTTCTCAAGCATGAAGCTGATGGCGTGCCAAGGGTTGAGCGCGGCCAGGATTTGCGGCTGGTCGACAATGTTGACGATGCCCATGCCGGCCAGCGCGCCAAACCACAGCAGCATGATGGGGGCGAAGAAACGGCCGATGCCGGCGGTGCCGTGCGACTGCACCGAATACAGCCCCACCAGCACGATGATGGTCAGCGGCACCACATAGCTTTTTAGCGCCGGCGTGGCCACCTCCAGGCCTTCGATGGCCGACAGCACCGAAATGGCCGGGGTGATCACGCTGTCGCCGTAAAACAGCGTGGCGCCGAAGACGCCGGTCAGCATCAGCGGGAAATGCCAGCGCGACGACTTGCTCACGGACGACAGCGCCAGTGCCATCAGCGCCATGATGCCGCCCTCGCCGCGGTTGTCGGCGCGCAGCACCAGGGTGACGTACTTGAGCGAGACGATGACGCTGAGACCCCAGAAAATCAAGGAGACGATGCCCAGCAGGTTGTTCGGATTCAACGCCAAGCCATGCTCGGGGGCGAAAACGGTCTTCAGGGTATACAGAGGACTGGTGCCGATATCGCCGTAGACGATACCGACAGCGGCCAGCGTCAGGGCGACGAGGCCGCTTTTTTTATGTTGCGTCAAGGTTTCACCCGAGTTTGTTTTGTTGCAATGCACAATAGGATAGGCATTGGTAAATAGCAAGCGTATTTTGACATGGTCTAAAATGCTTGGGGCCGGTTCGATGAATGCCATTCTACCCCGACCCGGGGGTTGGGACGCGCCGTTGTTGTCCGGTAGGCATGTAAGCCGGCGCCGCCCTTAGTTGTGGGCAACAAAACCGCCATGCCGAGACCCAAGCCCGGGGTTGGTTGGGCCGGGCCGGGCTCCGGCAGGGTCCGTCTAATTCAGCGATAATGATCCTCCACCCGCTCTGTTACGGTCGTTTTTATGAATCCAGGCATGTTGTACGCCGCCCTCGCGTTTTTGAGCTGGGGCTTGTTTCCGCTGTATTTCCATGCCTTGAGCGAGGTGCCGCCGCTGGAGATGTTGGCACACCGTATGTTGTGGTCGCTGTTGTTCCTGTGCGCCGTGTTGACGGTGCGCCGGCAATGGGGCTGGGTGCGCCCGCTGGCGCGCCAGCCGCGGGTGGTCGGCGGCTTCGTCGCCAGCGCCTTCTTGTTGTCGGGGAACTGGTTCATTTATATCTGGGCCGTCAACAACGGCCATGTCATCGACGCCAGCCTGGGTTATTTCATCACGCCGCTGCTCAATGTGATGCTGGGCTTTTTGCTGTTGCACGAGCGCCCGCGCCGCCCGCAGTGGCTGGCCATCGGGCTGGCCGCCTGCGGCGTGGCCTGGCTGGCCTGGCAGACCGGGCAAATGCCGTGGATCGCGCTGGCGCTGGCGGCCACCTTCGGCGCCTATGGCTTGCTGCGCAAGACCGCCAAGCTGGGCCCGCTCGAAGGCTTGTCGTTCGAAACGCTGATTTTGTTCCCGCTGGCGCTGGCCTATGTGCTCTGGCTCAGCTGGCAAGGCCAGAATACCTTCGCCACCAGCGCCTCCGACACCACCCGCTGGCTGCTGGTGGCGTCCGGCCCCATCACCGCGATTCCGCTGCTGATGTTCGCCGCCGGCGCGCGCCGGCTGCCGCTGTCGGCGCTGGGCCTGCTGCAATATATTTCGCCGACGATGCAGTTGCTGCTGGGCGTGTGGCTGTTCCGCGAGTCCTTCACGCCGGAGCGCATGACCGGCTTCGTGGCGATCTGGGCCGCGCTGGCGCTGTACGCCGCCGAGGGCCTGTGGAACGTTCGCCGCGCCGCCCCCGCCGCCTGAGCCAGGAGTCTGAGGCGCAGTGGAACGCCACCGTGAAAGCACTGGACCGTTTGCGTGTAAACTGCGCGGCAATACTGTTCACTCGGAAAAAAAATCCATGCTTATCAATTGCGTCGCCTATCAGGACGGCAAAAAATTATCCGATATCCCGGTCGTGGACATCAGTGAATTCATCATTTTGCCCAATACCTTTGTGTGGGTCGCTTTAAGAGGTGCGGAACCAGCTGAGCTGGCCGAGATGCAGCACGAGTTTGGATTACATGAGCTGGCTGTCGAAGATGCGCGCTCGGGACATCAACGCCCCAAGATTGAAGAGTACGGTGACTCATTGTTTGTGGTTATCCACTCTGTCGAGCTGATCGATGGTGAACTGCATATCGGGGAGGTCGATGTGTTCGTCGGCGACACCTATTTGCTGTCAAATCGTACTCACTACCAGCGAGGCTTTGCGGAAGTGCGCGCCCGTTGCGAACGCGAGACACAACATCTGAGTCAGGGTCCCGCCTTCATCCTTTACGCCCTGATGGACGCCATCGTCGACAGGTACTTTCCCGTGGTCGATGCGCTGGAAGCCGAACTATGGAAAATCGAGGAACAAATATTCAAATCGCCAGCGCATCGTTACACCCTGGAGCAGTTGTACCAGTTGAAGCGTAAGGTTGTGCTGTTCAAACACGCCGTTGCGCCACTGATGGAAGCTGTCGGGAAACTCGACGGTGGGCGCGTGCCGCATATCGTGGCGAACACAACCGAATATTTCCGGGACGTTCACGACCACCTCCACCGCATCAACACGGCGATTGACTCCATCCGCGATACGATCAGCACGGCTATACAGGTCAACCTGTCGATGATCAGCCTGGACGACAGCAACGTCAACAAGCGCCTCGCGGCGTGGGCAGCTATCTTCGCCGTAGCCACAGGCCTGGTCGGGGTTTGGGGTATGAACTTCGAAAACATACCCGAACTGAAGTGGAAATATGGTTACCCCTTAGCGCTTTCAATCGTCTTTTCAACCTGCGGATACCTGTATTATCGTTTCAAAAAATCCGGCTGGTTGTAAACGAAACCCTGTATCAATACCGGAAGCCGATGCCGACAGCGTGAGCGATGTACACATACCCTCCTGCCCGCCCTTAACCCGGTTTTTCGTGCCGCCGCGCCTCAAGCCGCAGTCCGGGCGGACAAAGCCGGCCGCGGTCCCACGCTTTGCTGCGGATGAACTAGCTGGATCAAGGCGTTTATCGTATCCTGTCCGTCTTTGTTTATCATCCGAGAAACCCCAATGGCAAATTACGTCTATACCATGAACAAGGTGGGCAAAATTGTCCCGCCTAAGCGCCAGATCCTCAAAGATATTTCGCTGTCCTTTTTCCCGGGCGCCAAGATCGGCGTGCTGGGCCTGAACGGCTCCGGCAAGTCGACCTTGCTCAAAATTATGGCGGGCATCGACACCGACATCCAGGGCGAAGCCGTGCCGATGCCGGGCCTGAACATCGGCTACCTGCCGCAGGAACCGGTGCTCGATCCCGAGCAGACCGTGCGCCAGGTGGTCGAGTCCGGCCTGGGCGAAGTGTTCGAGGCGCAAGCCAAGCTGGAGGCGGTCTACGCCGCCTACGCCGAGGAAGACGCCGATTTCGACGCGCTGGCCAATGAGCAGGCCCGTCTGGAGGCGATCATTTCGACCTCCGACGGCGGCAACCTGAACCTGCAACTGGAAATGGCCGCCGACGCGCTGCGCCTGCCGCCGTGGGACGCCAAGATCGGCGTGTTGTCGGGCGGCGAAAAGCGCCGCGTCGCGCTGTGCCGCCTGTTGCTGTCGAAGCCGGACATGCTGCTGCTCGACGAGCCGACCAACCATTTGGACGCGGAATCGGTCGACTGGCTGGAGCAGTTCCTGCTGCGCTTCCCTGGCACCGTGGTGGGTATCACCCATGACCGCTACTTCCTCGACAACGCCGCCGAGTGGATTTTGGAGCTAGACCGCGGCCACGGTATTCCGTGGAAGGGCAATTACAGCTCGTGGCTGGAGCAAAAGGGCAACCGCCTGAAGCAGGAAGAGGCGACCGAGTCCTCGCGCCAGAAAACCATCGCCAAGGAATTGGAATGGGTGCGCCAGAATCCGAAGGGCCGCCAGGCCAAGAGCAAGGCCCGTCTGGCCCGCTTCAACGAGTTGTCCGAGCACGAATACCAGAAGCGCAACGAAACCCAGGAGATTTTCATCCCCGTGGCCGAGCGCCTGGGCAACGAAGTCATCGAGTTCAAGAACGTCTCGAAGGCCTTTGGCGACCGCCTGCTGATCGACAATCTGTCGTTCACGGTGCCGGCCGGCGCCATCGTCGGTATCATCGGCCCGAACGGCGCCGGTAAATCGACGCTGTTCAAGATGATCACCGGCAAGGAACAGCCGGACAGCGGCGACGTCGTGGTCGGCCAGACCGCGCGCGTGTCGATCGTCGACCAGAACCGCGATTCCCTGTCCGACGCCAAGACCGTCTTCGAGGACGTCTGCGGCGGCGCCGACATGCTCACCGTCGGCCGCTTCGAAATGCCGTCGCGCGCCTACCTGGGCCGCTTCAATTTCAAGGGCGGCGACCAGCAAAAGATCGTCGGCAACCTGTCGGGCGGCGAACGCGGCCGTCTGCACCTGGCGAAAACGTTGCTGATGGGCGGCAACGTGCTGCTGCTCGATGAACCGTCCAACGATCTGGACGTGGAAACCCTGCGCGCGCTCGAAGACGCCCTGCTGGAATTCGCCGGCAGCGTGATGGTCATTTCACATGACCGTTGGTTCCTCGACCGCATCGCCACCCACATCCTGGCCTTCGAAAGCGATTCGCAAGTGACCTTCTTCGACGGCAACTATCAGGAATACGAAGCCGACAAGAAGAAGCGTTTGGGTGAAGAAGGCGCCAAGCCGAAACGCATCCGCTACAAGCCGCTGACGGTCTAGTAGTTAGCCCGGAAAACAAAACAGCTCCCCAAGGGAGCTGCGAACGCAAAAAAAACCGGGGCGCCGAGCCGGGGCCGGACCCCAAGGGTCCGACCCCGGCCCTTGCCTTGGGTTTTTAGAAGTTATACTTCGCGCCAAACGACACGCCCGTCGACTTGTGGCCATACGCGGCGCTCTTGCCGAAGCGCTCCACCTCAGCCGTCAACGACACGTTTTTGTTAATCGCGTACTGCGCGCCAACGGAAGCGTACAGACCGGTTTTGTTGTCGCCGTCCGCCACGCCGGCGGCCGCGCCGGTGCCGTGGATGCTGTCGCTGTTGCGCGCCACGCCCAATTTACCAAACACGCCAACCTGCTCGTTTACCGGCATGGTCGCCTTGCCCGCCACGTAATAGCCATGCGACTTGGAGTCGATGTGGCCGTTCACGCCGTTGCGCACAAAGTTGTAGTCTTTGCTGCCGAAGTCGGCGTAACCGCCTTCGACGCCCCAGGTTTTATCAAATTCGTAGCCGGCGAACAATTTACCAGCCGCCTTGACGCCACTGTCGTCGCTGCCGCTGGACGTGTTGGGCACGTCGAATTTGTAACGGCTGGCGGTCACGCCGGCGCCGACGTAGGCACCCTCGGCGTGGGCGATCGAGACGCTCGACAGAGCAGCCGCAGAAGCAATCATTGCAATAAAGATCTTTTTCATCGTGCTTTCTCTTTCAAAAAATTTCAGGAGGGGCCTGCTTGGGTTCGCTTTGTTTGGAAGGCGATGTGTGCAAGATAGCACCTGAAAAAATGCAAGTCCGTCCACATTGCGTAAGAAATGTGAGCAAATGTAAGCGCTTAAAGCGCGCTGAAAAGTTCTTTTTGCCGACGATAGCGGAAGACAATGGCAGAAATACCGCACGGATAAACGGCGTTAGACGATATTGCGGAATGTGAGATTGACGCGCGGTCCGCAGGCGGCGCGCTGCTTGTTGATGCCGTGGCGCCAGTTCGCCTGGGTCGCGCCGGCCATCAGCAACAGGCTGGCGTCGCCCAGCGCCAGTTTCAGCGTCCGCGGCAGGCGCTTGTGTTTCAAGATGAAGATGCGCGGCGCGCCAAAGCTGAGCGAGGCGATCGCCGGCTGCGCGCCCAACTCGCTTTCGTCGTCGCTATGCAAGCCCATGCTGTCGTGCTGGTCGCGGTAGTAGTTGAGCAGCACGCTGTTGAAGCGGCGCCCGCTGACCCGCTCGACCTCGCGTTTCAGCAGCAATTGCAGCGGGGTGAACGGCTGCGGCTCCAGCGTCACGCCGGAATAGCGGTAGCGCGCCTCGCCGTGCCAGGCCGTCAGGCGCGGCTGCGCGTGGCGCTTGCCCCACAGCGTCAGGTATTCGGTGCGCCAGTCGGTTTGCGCGATCAGTTGCGCCAGCATGTCGCCGGGCGGCAGGTCCAGTCTGTGCAGGAAAAACAATTCGCCGTCGTCGATGGGAATCGGCGTCAGCGTATCGCTTGCGGAAAATAAATCCATGGCGCTCTACATCGCGGTAACGGTGGTGGCAACGGTATCATAGCGGCGCGCCGTGCAACGTAAAAAAACCGTGACTGTTCAGCCGCTATGCGGCAAGCGGGATAGGATTACCGTTGAAGGCCCGGAGCAGAACCTCAAGCATGCCATGGCCTTGCTTGCGTAG
>NZ_JBJXIB010000058.1:0-35812 GCF_046115965.1 Janthinobacterium sp. CG_23.3
GCCTGCGCACCACACAATAAAAACACACCACACCCCCCCCCCCCCCCCCCTCTGCCCCCCCCCCCCCCCCCCCCCCCCCCCCCCCCCAATGCCGTCCAATGAGCGTGCCGGGGAGCGCTTGAATCAAGCGAGGGCTCAGCGCCGGCGCCAAGGCGAGAGACGCAAGCCTTCAAGTCCGGCCCGGGGGCGAGGCCCTTGGTTTTAACGCTTACAGAAAAGCGCAATTCATGCCGCCGGCGCCGGCGTCCTTGACCAGCTCGTAGCAGCGGCAAGACACCGCCTCCAGCCCGGCAGAGTCGAGGATTTCAATGTTGCCGCGGCTGTAGGTAATCAGTTTTTGCTGTTGCAGCGCGCTGGCCGCCTTGGTCACGCCGACGCGCCGCACGCCCAGCGCGTGCGCGAGGAATTCGTGGGTCAGGTGGAATTTTTCCGATTGCAGGCGGTCGCGCGTGATCAGCAGCGACCGCGCCAGCCGCGCCTCCAGCACGTGGAAGCGGCTGCATACGGCGATCTGGATCGCCTGCGCCAGCAAGGCGTCGGTATACCGGTACAACAGCCGCTGCAGCGATTCGGTGCGGCTGAACTCGGCGCAAAAGTCGGCGCTGTCGATGCGCGCGGCGCGCCCGGCCCGCTGTACCACGGCGCGCACCTGCGCCACGCCGTGGCCCAGCGCCACCGAGGCGCCCAGCATGCCCTCGCGTCCGACCGAACCGACTTCGAGCGTCATGCGCCCCTCCGCCACCGCCAGCAGCGAGATCAAGCTGTCGGCCGGGAAATACACATAGCGGATCGCCTGGCCCGGCTCGCACAGCACGTCGCCGACCTCGACCGTGACGGTGTCGGCCAGCCGCGTCAACTGCGCCAGGTCTTCGGCCGGCAAGCTGCCCAGCAGGCGGTTGCCGGGCGCCGCCTGGGTGCTGCCGTTGCGGCTGGTGCTCCAGGACAGGTTCATGGCCGGGCCTTCAATGGCGGCCCGGCGCAGCTGGTGGCGCCGCGAGCGGGCGGGAGATAGTCTGGGAAGCTCATTGATACGCGTGCCTTTTCGACTGGTATAGATCTGAATCCTGGTGCGTCTGAATCTGTCTGAATCTGCCTGAATCTGCCTGAATCTGTGTGAATCTGTGTGAATTCGCCTGGGCTTGTCCCCGGTATTCGCAGCAGCAAGGCTAGCGTAGCGGCAAACATTTTCCATGTATGTACGGTGACGCACGGAAGCGCCCGACGCAACAAGGCAAAATGGTTCCGTCAAACAATTTTCAATGCTGCACCTCATTCACAAAACCAATAAAAGGGAACACACCATGAACACACCTAACCACACCACGCACAAATCGCCGATGCATCCGATGATGATGGCTGCGGCCGTCGCCGTCGTGCTGTTCTGCGCCGTCGGCACCGCCGCCGTCATGGGTTGGCTGCCGTCTTCGATCGGCGGCAACAACGCCCAGCGGGAAATTGCCGCGCAGACCGCGCTGGCCGAGAAGGAAGCGCAGGAAGAAAAGGACGAAAAAGCGGATAAAGCCCGCCATACCAAGCACAGCACCTCATCCAACACCGCCAACACCTCGCACCCGGCGCCGGTGCGCCACCAGCCGGCCCCGGCCCCGGCCCCGGCGCGCAGCGTGTGTAACAACTGCGGCGTGATCGAGTCGGTGCGCGAAATTAAAACCCGCGCCGAAGGCAGCGGCGTCGGCGCGGCCGGCGGCGCCGTGCTCGGCGGCTTGCTGGGCAACCAGGTTGGCGGCGGCCACGGCCGCCAGCTCGCCACCGTCGCCGGCGCCATCGGCGGCGCGGTCGCCGGCAACCAGATCGAGGGCCACGTCAAGGCCAGCACCAGCTATGACGTGACGGTGCGCATGGAAAACGGCGAGAGCCGCGTGATCCACCAGAACTCGCAGCCGAACTGGAGCACCGGCTCCCAGGTCCGCATCGTCGACGGCGCGATCCGCTCGAACGACTAAGCGGCGCCCCGGTCCTTCAACAACGCCCCGCGGTCCGCCGCGGGGCGTTTTCATTTTGATAATGTGCGCCAACGAACAGATCGGCGCGGCGGCAACCGCGACAATCGCCGCAAGGCCCGACAACCATGACGGCCACTCCCACAAAAGGCGCGTATGAACAAATTGATCTGGGTCGGCATCATCGGCGGCGGCGTACTGGCCACGGCGGCGGGTTTTGGCGCGCTCGATCCGGCCCCGGCCGGCGTCGACGGCGCGCCGGCGGCGCCGGCGCTGGCGGCGCTGTTGCTGCTCACCGGCGGCATGGCCGGCTGCCTGGCCGGCGTGCTCGGCCTGACCGGGCTGATGGGCTGGATCCCCGGCCTGGAAACGGCCGCCGCGCCCGCGCCCGCCGAATAATTGCAGAAATATATCGCTGTGTACGCCAGCGAACAGATAAACGCCGCGCCGAAGCCCACAATGGCTCCACGATATCAAGTGCGCCAGCCGGGGCATAGGATAGGAAGCCGGTGGCAGGCTGGAATGGGCAGGACAAGCCTACCGCGGCCACCATCAAAGCACACAAATAATCTGAGGAAATATCATGCTCTATACAATCGCCGTCGTTCTACTCATCCTGTGGCTGCTGGGCCTGGTCACTTCCTATACCATCGGTGGCTTCATCCATATCCTGTTGGTCGTTGCGGTTATCATGGTGCTGCTGCGTCTCATTAGCGGGCGCGGCCTATAGACTGGGCCGGCGGGCCGCGGCCCGCCCGTATATTCGACGGCGGCACGCGCAATGGCGCGCGGCGCCGTTCTAGCGTTTCCAACACCCCCAAGGACAATTCCATGAAACAACTGAACACCAGCAAAATCGGTAAAACCCTGATCGCCGCCATCGCCCTGGCCCTGGCCGTTTCCGGCTGCGCCGACATGTCGGCCACCCAGCAAGGCACCGCCACCGGCGCCGGCGTTGGCGCCGGCCTGGGCGCGCTGATCGGCGCGTCCACCGGCGGTGGCGGCGGCAAGCGCGCCGCCACCGGCGGCGCTATCGGCGCCGCCGCCGGCGCCATCGTCGGCAACATCTGGTCGAATAAAATGGAAAACCAGCGCCGCACGATGGAGCAGGCCACCCGCGGCACCGGCGTACAAGTGTCGCAGACCGCCGACAATCGCCTGAAAATGGACATTCCTAGCGACGTGTCGTTCGACACCAACCGCTCCGACATCAAGTCCAACTTCCGCCCGATTCTGGACCGCTTCGCCGCCACGCTGAACGAAAACCCGGCCTCGACCGTGAGCATCGTCGGCCATACCGACAGCACCGGCAGCGACTCGATCAACCTGCCTTTGTCGATGGACCGCGCGTCGCATACCCGCGACTATCTGGCCCAGCGCGGCGTGTCGCCGACCCGGGTTGTGGTGGAAGGCCGCGGCGCCCGCGAGCCGGTCGCCTCGAACGACGACAACGCCAGCCGCGCCCGCAATCGCCGCGTTGAAATCTACGTCGCTGAAATGGCGCCGCGCTAATACCGCGGCCGCATGACAAAACGCCGCCAGGCCGGATTCGCATCCGGGCTGGCGGCGTTTTTTTCGTTCGCGCGGTTTTCATAGGTCGGGTTAGCCGGATCGGCGCCACCCGACCGGGTTGGCCCGGAGCAGCGGGTCTCGCTTAGGCCAACATGGTCGGATTACGCGTGCCGCTCATCCGACCTACGCCACGCCAACTGAATGCCAGCTCCGCGCCCTACTTGACGGCGGCGTCCTTGCCGGCCTTGGCGAAGTCGCCCGCGCGCACCACCGACAGCTTGGCCGTTTTCATGTATTGGCGCAGCGCCGCGTTGACCTGCTTCACGGTCAACGCGGCAACCTTCGCTTCCAGGTCCTTGTCGTAGGCCATGGTGAGCTCCAGCGTCAGGTACGCCGCCAGCGTGCTCGCCAGCGCGCCGTCGTCGGTGCGCGCCACCTCTTGCGCTTGCGCCCAGCCTTTTTTCGCCTCGGCCAGCTCGGCTTCGTTGAAACCTTCGCTGAGCACCTTCTCGACTTCCTCGCGCAGCGCCGCCTCCACCTTCGCCGTGTTGTGCGGCGCGCTGATGGCGTACGCCATCCAGAAGCCGGCCGGGTCGCGCGCCGGCACGTTCAACTGCGAGCCGACGCCGTACGACAGGCCTTCCTTCTGGCGGATGCGGTCGGCCAGCCGGCTGCGCAGCGCGCCGCCGCCCAGCATGTGGTTGGCCATCACCAGCGCCGGGTAGAGCGCCGCGTCGTCCTTCAGCGGCAGCGGCAACACGGCAAACAGCACGCTGTTGGCCTTGTCCGGCGTTTCCAGCGTCAGTTGCTGGCCCGCCACGTCCTTCACCTGCGCCGGTATCCGCACATACGGCTGGGCCGCTTTCCATGTGCCGAACAGTTCGCCCACCTGCGCCTTCAGCGCCACCGGGTCGAATTCGCCGACCGCCGCGAAGGTGGCGTCGGCCGCGCCGTAGTAGGCGGCGTGGAAGGCCCGCACCTCGGCCACGCCGACGCCCTTGGTCTCGGCCAGCTGCCGGGGCAGCGTGTCGACGTGGCGCACGTGGCCCTCCGGCGTGGCGTCGACCAGGCGGCGGAAGGCGTTGCTCGCCAGCGGCTGCGGTTCCGGCAGGTCGCGCTCGATCAGGCCGACCTGCTCGCGCTGCAGTTCGAGGAATTCGGTCTCGTCGAAGCGCGGCGTTTTCAGCACCTCGGCCAGCAAGGCCATCACTTCCGGCAGCTTGGCGCGGGTGCAGGTGACGGCCACGCGGACGCCCTCGGCGCGCCCGTCGATGCCGACCTGCGCGTTGAGCTGGTCGAAACGGTCCTTGACCTCCTGGCGCGACAGCTTCTCGGTGCCGCGCATCAGCATGTCGGCGGCGAACGAGCCGGCGCCGGCCTTGCCGCGCAGGCTGGCCTCGCTGCCCATGCGCAGTTGCAGCGCGACGCTGACGGTGCCGCCCTTGGTGGTCTTCGGCAGCAGCGCGCCGCGCAAGCCGCCCGGCAGCGTGAAGCGCTGGGTGCGCGCCTCGATATTGCCCGGGTTCGGGTCGAACGCCTCGCCCTGCGCCACCACGGCGCGGCCGGCGTAGTCCTTCAACTGCGCCGCCACGTCGGCGTTCACCGGCACCAGCGCGCGGTCCGGCGCGTCGGTCGGCAGGAAGCGCCCCAGCGTGCGGTTGGACGGCTTCAGGTATTTCACCGCCGCCGCCTGCACCGCCGCCGCGTCCAGCTTGGCGACCTGGTCGCGCTGCAGGAAGAACAGGCGCCAGTCGCCGGCGGCCAGCGATTCGGTCAGCGCCACCGTCAGGCTGGCCGTGTCGGCCAGCGCCAGGTCGATGCCGGTGTTGATCTGCTGGCGCGCGCGCGCCACTTCGGCCTCGCTGACCGGCGCGTCCTTCAAACCCTCCAGCACCTTCAGCATGGCGTCCTGGGCGGCGTCGAGCTGGCCGTCCTTCGGCACCACCGCGCCGAAGATGCGGTAGCCCGGTTCGAGGTTGCTCACGGAGCTGTAGTCCAGGCTGGAGGCCAGCTTGGTTTCCACCAGCGCCTTGTGCAGGCGCCCGCTCGGCGCGTCGACCAGGATGCGTGCCAGCAGTGCCAGCGCCACCGCGTCCGGGTGGCCGGACGGCGCCACGTGGTAGCCGGCGCCGACGAACTGGCTGCCGCCGCTGCGCCGCACGGTGACGGCGCGCTCGCCGTCCTGCGCCGGTTCGGCCGTGTAGGTCGGTTCGATGACGCGGCTTGGCTTGGGGATGCGGCCGAACAGCTCGTTGACCTGCTTGAGCACCTTGGCCTCGTCGAAGCGGCCGGCCACCATCAGCACCGCGTTGTCGGGCTGGTAGTATTTCTTGTAGAACGCGCGCAGCCGCGCAATGTTCACCTGCTCGATGTCGGAGCGCGCGCCGATGGTCGACTTGCCGTAGTTGTGCCAATCGTAGGCGACCGCCTGGATACGTTCGGTGGTGACGCCGACCGGGTCGCTTTCGCCCATTTCGAACTCGTTGCGCACCACCGTCATCTCGCCCTTGTTGGTGCGCGGGTTCCACAGCTCGTTCTGGTCGATCGGCGCGTTCACCATGCGGTCCGCCTCCAGCGCCAGCAACTGGCGCAGGTTGCCCTCGTTGGCCGGGAAGGTGGCGTAGTAGTTGGTGCGGTCGTACCAGGTGGTGCCGTTGAACTGGGCGCCGGTGCCGTTGAGGATTTCCACCGGGGTCTTACTACCCTTCCTCACGCCGAAATTGGCGGTCGGCTTGAACAGCAAATGCTCGAGCAGGTGCGCCATCCCGGTTTCGCCGTAGCTCTCGTGGCGCGAACCGACGTGGTAGATGATGTTGGTGGTCAGCGTAGGCTTGCTGGCGTCGGGAAACAGCAGCACGCGCATGCCGTTGCCGAGGCGGTATTCGGTGATGCCCTCGACCGAGGTGACTTTGACGGCGGCGGCCGGCGCGGCCGCTTGGTGCGTCGCGGCGGGAGCGGCCGGCGCGGCGGCGAACACGAAGGCCGGCGACAAGATGCCGGCGCTTAACAAGATGGCGGTGATGGGTTTCAAATCAGCTTCCTGTCAAAAAAATAGGGAAAATATAGGGAGAAATATGGTGGGAAATACGCCGGGTGGCGCGGCGGCGCGCCAAGCCGAACGGCCCCTCGACGCGATTTGTTTTATCCTTGGGCAGCTAAAGCAATCTGGAGTTGATATGAAACGCAATGTATTGACAGCGGCAACGCTGGCGCTCGCCCTTTTCGGCTCCGCCGCCAGCGCGGCCGACACCATCAAGCCCGGCCTGTGGCAAATCAACAGCAAACTGACGTCGGCGCAAGCGGAGACCGACATGGCCATGGGCATGCTGCTGCAGCATCTGGGCAATCTGCCGCCCGAGCAGCGCAAGGCGATGGAGCAAATGGCGGCCAACAACGGCATGACCATGCCGAGCATCGGCGCCGACGGCGGCATCGGCGTGAGCACCTGCATCACGCCCGAGATGGCGGCGCGCAAACAAATCCCCACCGGCCAACCGGGCGACTGCACATCGAGCAACGTCGCCGTCGCCGGCGGCATGAACATGGCGTTCACCTGCGCCAGCCCGCCGTCCAGCGGCGAAGGCCAGCTGCGCTTCGTCGGCGAACGCGGCTTCACGATGACGATGCAAGTGACCACCAGCGCCCGCGGCGCGCCCGAGCGCGTGACGGTCAACAGCACCGGCCAGTGGCTGGCCGAGACCTGCCCGGCCACGGCGCGGCGCTAGCGCCCTACGCCCCATGCGGCGGGCCTACCCGGCGGCGAACGCCATATAGCGGTCGCGCGCCAGCGTGGCCACCGGTCCCACCGCCAGCGTGCGCGACTGGTAGCGCACGCAAGGGCTGACCTTGCCGTAGTTGCCGGTGTTGAAGATCTCGACCGCGGTGTCGAGTTCGGCCGGCAGCACCGTGCGCTGTTCCACCACCACGCCCTCCAGCGCCAGCAAGGCGATGACGCGGGCGCGCGTAATGCCCGACAGGAAAGTGCCGTTCGGCGCCGGCGTGACGACCTTGCCCTGCGGCGTCACCAGGAACAGGTTGGCGGTGGCGAATTCGGCCACCTGGCCGGCGCTATCGCACACTACGGCGTTGTCGAAGCCGCGCTGCTGCGCCTCGCGCAGCGCCCTGGTGGTGTTGGCGTACAGCGAAGACGCCTTGGCGTCGGTCGGCGCCATCGACGCGTCCGGACGCAGCAAGCTCGACAGGCAGGCCGAGAAGCCGCTGAACGGCGGCATCGGCGCGTCGAACAGCGTCAGCGCGAAGCCGCTTTTTTCCGCCAGTGGAATCAGCAGGCCGTCGGTGCCGAACACCAGCGGGCGGATGTACAGCTCGGCCTCGGGCGGAAACTGGGCCACGCCCTCGCGCACCAGTTTTTCCATGTCCTCGACGCTGTACGGGCAGGCCAGGCCGACCCGCTCGGCCGAGCGGATCACCCGTTCCAGATGCAGGCGCAGGTCGGGCATGCGCCCGGCCAGCGAACGGGCGCCGTCGAACACGGACGAACCCAGCCAGACGCTGTGGTCCATCGCGCCGAACAGCGGGGTATTGCCTTCGGTCCAACTATTGTTGAAATATGTCAGATACATTCTGGGTCCTGGCGATTGTCGTTGAGGTGAGCGGTGCGCCGGGCGCGCCGGCGCAGCCCCCTAATTTAGCACAGAGTCGGGACGGGCGTGAATGGCGCGGCAATCTTGCCGTGATGGTAAATAGACCGGCGCCGCGCTGGCGGCCGCGGCCTAAAACGCGTGGCGCAGGCCGAGGTTGAACGCGGCGTTGCCGTGGCCGGGGTCGCTGGCGTTGCCGACCGTGTAGCCGGCGCCGTTGCTGTTCCTGATGTGCGCGTAGGCGCCGTACAGGTCGGTGCGCCGCGACAAGGAATAGGTCACGCCGATGGCGACTTGGCGGGCGTCGCGGTTGCCCACGCCGCGGTCGTCCTTGCGGATGTACGAGGCGAGCAAGGTGGCGCCGCCGAACGGCGCCGCCACGCCGAACAGCACGTCGCGGCTGTCCGTCGACGAGGCCGCCAGCGCCAGCGTGCCGTAGGGGTTGGCCGGGTCCCACGGCGAACTGCCCGGCCCCTTGTTGACGCCATAGCCGGCGAACACGGTGGCGTAGCGCAAGTTGAAGTTGGCGGCGACCAGGCTGTTGCGCGCCGACGTGTCGAGCGACTGCATGGCGCCGTTGCCGTTGCCGGCGATGATGTTGTTCTTGCGCTGGTGCGACACGCTCAGGTTCACCGGGCCCTTGGCGTAGCCCAGCATGGCGCCATAGGCGCGGTTGCTGGCGTTGCTATAGGGCGACTCGCCGAAGCTGTAGATGGCGCTGGCGCTCAGGCCGCGCGACTGCGGCGTGACGTACTTGACGGTGTTGTCGTAGCGCTTGACGGTGTAGCCCATCAAATTGCCGGCGCTGCCGGCCATGCCGCCGTGGAACGGATCGGCCACGTCGGTCAGGCTCAGGTATTGCGGGTTGTACTGGCGCCCCAGGGTCAGCGCGCCGAGCCTGCTGTCGAGCCCGACGTAGGCTTGGCGCCCGAACAACCTGCCGCCCTGGTCCGATTCGCCGCTGTCGTTGAGCACGCCCGCCTCCAGCGTGAACACCGCCGCGACCCGCTCGCCCAGCGCCTCGCGGCCGCGGATGCCCAGCCGCGAACCGGATGCCACCCCGGCCGAGACCTTGTTGGCGGCGCAATCGCCGCAGCCGCGCTGCGCCACGGCGCCGGCGTCGAGCACACCATAGACGTCAACCGCCGTCTGCCCCGCCGCCGCCCGGACCGACCAACCCGGCAGGCAAAAGCTGAACATGACGAACGCCACACACGAAGTCTTCATGATGTATCTCTAGGTGAACGCCAGGCCAGGCCGCCGCCAACCCGCCCTTCCGGTTGGCAACACTATTTTTCCGCCATAACTCAGGTATACCTTATCCACGTTTGAATGCAAGCACTCCGTGCGCCGCACAACACAACAGGCGATCAAGCTGCCGCGCGCGCCGTGGCCTTGAGCAAACGCAAACCCGTCGGCCAGGCGCACGGCGCCGCCGACGACGCGGTGGTAGCCCTTTCTTATGTATGCTGGCGTACATTAAGAAAGCGGTCGCAGGCGTTACACTACGTCTTTCGCTTACTGCGGCCCCGCCGTTCCCACCGCATGTTCTCTATTATCGAACGCATTGATGCCGACCACGACAACATCGACCTGTTGGTCGAACTGGTCGACACCTTGCGTCCCCATCGCCCAGGCGACCAGCACCAGGCCACCGCGAACGTGCGGACCCTGTGCCAACTGCTCAAGGGCAATCCCGTACACGCCGAGGCGTTGCGCGGCTACGCGCTCGGCCTGCTCGGCAAGCGCCGCCACACCAGCCTGTACACCGACATCGGGGTGCTGTCGAACAACGGTTTCTTCTCCGAATTGAAACAACGCGTCTCCTACCGCGTACTGCCGCCGGCGCTGGGCGACGAGTACCTCAGCGACGCGCTCGACCAGGTGCTGTACCTGAAAACCGATTACCAGTGGATCAGCGCGGTGCCCGCCGCCGACTGGCTCAAGCTGTTCGAGCTGTTGTTCGACCAGCAGGCGCAGCACCAGGAGCACGAGGAGCACGACGGCCACGGCGTCGGCGCCGGCAACATCATGTTGCCCGGTATGCTAGAGGCGATCCGCACGCTGTCGTACCGGGTCTGCGCGATCGGGCTTGAACCCGAGCTGACCAAATTCCATACCGAAATTGAAACCTTCGAGTCGCCGTTCATGATGCAGAACGTCGAAGTCAACGCCCACTTGCAGGGCTACGCCGCACTGCTGGCCGGCGCCGCCGACGGCATCGAGGACGCCAAGCACCTGCTGGTGATGCTGGACCAGTGCGACAAGGTGATCGTCAAGATCCGCAAGAAGGCGCTGACCCAGGGCACCAGCATCGCCCTGACCTACCTGCTGGTGGCGTTGTCGCAAAGCATAGACCGCATGCGCAAGCTGCTCTTCCTGGTCGACGTCAGCGGCGAGCTGCCGAGCGCGCCCACGGTCGACCTCGAGGCCATCGCCAGCGACGCCACGCCGGCGCCGGCGGCCAGCGTCAGCCTGCGCCGCGCCGCCGCCGTCGCGCTGGCGCTCGAGCTGATCGAGGCGAACAACAACAAGTACACGGTGCGCGACCTGTTCGCCGACAATATCAACCTGCTGGCGCGCAACGTCACCGAAAACGCCAGCCGCACCGGCGAACACTACGTCGCCGACAACCGCAAGCAACTGGCCGGCATGTTCCTGTCGTCGGCCGGCGCCGGCCTGGTCATCGGCGTCATGTCGCTCGTCAAGATCCTGTTTGGCAAGCTGCGCGCGGCGCCGCTGGTCGAATCCTTCCTGTTCAGCATGAACTATTCGGTCGGCTTCATGCTCATCCACCTGCTGCACTTCACCGTCGCCACCAAGCAGCCGGCGATGACGGCCTCGCGCATCGCCGCCGGCCTGCACAGCAAGGACGGCAAGAACATCGACCTCGACAGCATGGCCGAGCTGATCAACAAGGTCTTCCGCACCCAGAACATGGCCGTGCTGGGCAACCTGGCGACGGCGATCCCGACCGCCTACCTGATCGCGCTGGGCTGGAAGGCCTGGACCGGCAAGCACCTGGTGTCGCCGGACAAGGCCATGCACATGCTGCACGACATCGACCCGATCGGCAGCCCGGCCCTGTTCTACGCGATGATCGCCGGGGTCTGCCTGTTCGTCGCCGGCCTCATTTCGGGTTATTACGACAACCAGGCGCTGTACACCCGCTGGTCGCAGCGCATCGCCCAGCTGCGCGGCCTGGGCCGGCTGATCGGCCAGGAACGCCTGCGCCGCCTCGGCCTGTACCTGGAGAACAATCTGGGCGGGCTGATGGGTAATTTTTACTTCGGCATCCTGCTCGGCACCATCGGCACGCTGGGCTTCCTGCTGGGCCTACCGTTGGATATCCGCCACGTTACATTTTCTTCCACGAATTTCGCCACCGCCTTGGTCGCACTCGATCACAATATGAGTTGGGAACTGGCGCTGCGGTCGATCCTGGGTTTCCTGTCGATCGGCACCGTCAACCTGCTGGTCAGCTTCGGCCTGGCGCTGTGGGTGGCGCTGCGCTCGCGCCAGGTGCGCTTCAAGCACGGGCTGGCCTTGCTGAGGATTTTGGGATGGCGCTTCATGCTGGCGCCAATTGATTTTTTCATCGGCTCGAAAGACGAGCCGGCCGCCGCCGCGGAGCACGACGCGGCAGGGACACCGTCCAAAGGACACTGATGCCACCCCGGAACGCAATTCGCTGGCTGCCCCCGCTCACGCTGTGCTGGATCTTGGCAGCCTGCGCCGCGCTTCCGGACGTGAGCAAACTGAGCGCCACGCTGGAGCCGGCCGCCGTGCCCAGCGTCACCACCGGCAAGGGCGGCACCCTGCCGGCCAACAGCACGCGCGCGCTGCTGGCCAAGCGCTGGGCCAAGTCCGGCGCCGACCTGCAGACGCTGGCGGCGCTGGAGGAGGCCGCCACCGGCGTGCCGCTGGTCAAGGGCAACCAGGTGACGCTGCTGTTCGACGGCCCGCAGACGATGGCCGAAATGCTCAAGGCCATCAACGCGGCCAAGAACAATATCAACCTGGAAACCTACATCTTCGACCAGGACGCGCTGGGCCTGAAGTTCGCCGACGCCCTGATCGAGAAACAACGCGCCGGCGTCACCGTCAACATCATCTACGACAGCGTCGGCACGCTGGGCGTGCCGCAAACCTTCTTCGAGCGCATGCGCGCCGCCGGCATCCGCCTGGTGGCCTTCAATCCGGTGAATCCGACCAAGCTGCGCGGCGATGCCTGGAAGATCAACAACCGCGACCACCGCAAAGTGCTGATCGTCGACGGCAAGACCGCCTTCACCGGCGGCATCAACATCAGCGACACCTACGCCAAGAGTTCGCTGTTCCGCTCCAAGTCGAAGCCGACCGAGCAGTCGCAGGTCGGCTGGCGCGACACCCACGTCAAGGTGCAGGGTCCGGCGGTGGCGACGTTCCAGTGGCTCTTCATCAAGGCCTGGACCGGGCAGGACGCGGCCGACCTGCCCGAGGCCGACTATTTCCCGCTGCTGCCCGAAGTCGGCGAGCGCCTGGTGCGCGTCATCGCCAGCGAGCCCGGCGGCGGCTTTGAAATCTACAAGGCCTACATCCTGGCGATCCAGCAAGCCAGGCGCAGCATCCACATCACCTCGGCCTACTTCGTGCCGGACCAGCAAACCGTGGCGGCGCTGTGCGGCGCGGCCGGGCGCGGCGTCGACGTCAAGGTGGTGCTGCCGGGCGTCTCCGACAGCGGCCTGGTGTTCCACGCCGGCCACGCGCTGTACGACCAGTTGCTCGGCTGCGGCGTGCGCATCCACCATTTGCAACTGGCGGTGCTGCACGCCAAGACCGCCGTCATCGACGGCGCCTGGTCGACGGTCGGCTCGACCAACATCGACATGCGCAGCTTCATGCACAACAGCGAACTGAACGTGGTGGTGCTGGGCGACAGCTTCGGGCGCGAAATGGAAAACGCCTTCCTGGAGGACTTGCGCGACTCGGTTGAAATCACCCAGGAAAGCTGGGCGGCGCGCCCGCTGGCCGAGCGCATGAAGGAATGGGCCGCGCGCTTCATGAACTATTGGCTGTAACGGGCGCCCCCCCCTCCGCTACAAGGGCCGGGCGCTGGCCCAGACCCCGCCGACGCGGTCGAACGATTCGGTGCTGACTTTGACGAAGGCGTCGCCGCCCTCCTGCCAACTGTAGCGCTCCACCTTGATGCGCTCGGACTCGACCCGCAGCACGTTGAAGGAATTGGCTTCGCCGCGCCCGCGCGTGGACGTCGCCGTGCCGGCCTGTACCATCAGCGCCGCGTAGCCGCCGATCTTGTAGCGCTCGGCGGTGTTGCCGGCGTGGCTGGCGTGCATATGCCCGGCCAGCAACAGGTCGACGCCGCATTCGGCGAACATGTCCATCGCCATCGGCGCCCGGTCCACCAGGTTGTCCTCGTCGAAGTGCGGCGGCAGGTCGAACGGGTGGTGCGTGACGATGACCTTGGTCAAGCCGGGCTCCAGGCGGTCCAGCCGCGCCCGCAATTGATCGATCTGCTCATGGTTGACGCGGCCGTCCTTGAACGTCAGCGAGCGCGCCGTGTTAATGCCCAGCACGGCGATTTCCTCGTCGACGTATTCCGGGTCGAGGTCGTCGGTGACGTGCAACCGGTATTTGCGCAGCGGCGTCAGGAAGCGCGCCACCACGTTGTAGAGCGGCACGTCGTGGTTGCCCGGCACCACGATCTGCGGCCCCGGAAGGCTGTCGAGGAAGGCCCGGGCGGCGCGGAACTCGTGGCTGTGGGCGCGCTGGGTCAAGTCGCCCGAGACCACCACCACGTCCGGTTCGAGGCGCTCGATGAGCGACTTGAGCGGCGCGATCAGCGCCTCGTCGACGCGGCCGAAATGCAAATCCGATAAATGGATGAGGGTGCGCATCGTTATTCACTCCCTGTGGCGGAAAGAAAAGGGCCGGCGCTGTTGGCGGCCGGGTCGCCGGCCGCGCCGGCGGGCCGCGGCACCAGTACCCGCAGCGCGCCGCGGCGTATCCGATAGCGCAGCGGCGTGACCATCACGGTCACTTCGCCGTCGGTGGCCACGCGCAGCCGCTTGTGGCGCGTCTCGATGTCCATTTCGGTGGCCAGCAAGACGTCGACATCCTTCTGCTCGGCGAGTCGCCCGGACAAGGCGTGGAAGGCCAGCCGCACCAGACCCAGGCGGCCGGGGCGCTGCGCCACGTACAGGCTGAGCTGGCCGGCGTCGAGGCGCGCGCGCTCGCCGATGTTGAAGCCCTGCATCACGTATTCGTTGTTGCCGATGAAAACAAAGGGCGTGCTGCGCGCGTGCCGCTCGCCGTTAACGCTCAGGCGCACGCTCAGAAAGGGATAGCGCCGCAGCGCCGCCAGCGCGGCCCAGGCAAAGGCCAGCCACTTGCCGCGGCCCAGCCGGCGCTGCTGCTTTTCGCGGTCGCGCACGATGTCGGGGTACAGGCCGAGGCTGGAATTGTTGAGGAACACGCGGCCGTTGACCTCGCCCACGTCCACCAGCGCCGCCGCGCCCTGCGCCAGGTTGGCGATGGCCTCGTCGAGCGGCAGCGGAATGCGCAAATCCTTGGCGAAGTGGTTCAGCGTGCCCAGCGGCAGCACGCCAAACGCCACGCCGCTGTCGACCAGCGCCGAGGCGACCGCGTTGATGGTGCCGTCGCCGCCGCCGGCCACCACCATGGCCGCGCCGGCGGCGACGGCGGCCTGCGCCGTTGCGATCATGTCCGCGCCGCTTTCGGCCAGCGTGATGGCGGCCTCGAAACCGTTGGCACGAAATTTGGCGTCGAGCTGTTCGGTCCAGTCGGCGGCGTAGCCGCAACCGGCGCCGGCGTTGATGATGACGACAATGGGAATCACACTCAGATCGAGCTCCTAGCTTGTTACTTGTTACTTGTTGGCGGCCTCCAAACGGCGCCGCAAATGCGAACAGGCGGTGATGCAGACGGCCAGCCAGCCGCAGCTTTCGGCCATCGCCGCCAGCACGTCGCTGGGATAGTGGGCGCCCAGGTAGACGCGGCTCAAGCCGACCAGCGCCGCCATCAGCGCGGCGGCCAGCACGATGGCCAGGCGCGCGCCCCACTTCGGCGTGCGGCACACCAGATAGGCGCCGAGCAGCGCGTACAGCAAGGTGGCGGTGGCCGTGTGGCCGCTGGGAAAACTGTAGCTGCTCAAGGCCAGATCGAACACCGGCACCTCGAAACTCGGGCGCGCCCGCAGATAGGTATACTTTAGCAGCACATTCAGAACCATGACGCCCGGCATGGCGACGAGCAAGGTCAGCAGCCAGAAACGCGCCTTTTGCCGGTGGAAATACAGCGCCAGCAGCGCCGTCAGCACGACGATCCCGGCCACGCTGTGCAAATGGGTGACGACGACCATCACCCGCGTAACCCAGCCGATGGCGTGGTGGTTGAACCATTGCGAGATGCGCACGTCGAGCACGCCGATCCGCGCGGCGCCGAACACGGCGTCGGCGATGCCGCCGAAAATCCAGGCCGCCGCCAGCAGCAGCGCGACGCCGACCGTCAGATACAAACCGAACTCGCCGTCCGGCGTCAGGCGCGCGGCAAAGAATTTTTTCAGCGTGGACGCGGCGCTCGAGGTCATGGCAATCCTTCGGTTCGGGGGCCGCCAGCATACCCCAGATGGCCGGCGCGCGAGTTATTGTTAAAACGCCACAGATCTAAAAAAGTACTGTTTATTCGTACAGTACCTGTGCTTTTATACAGTACTTATGCTACAGTGATGTCTCGTTCAACGCATCTCCCTTCAAAGGATTGTCATGACAACATTGAATAGCGGTTTCGGCTCACGGTTCGGTTTGGAATACGCCCCTAATTCCTTCCTGGTCCGCATGGGCAAACGTGAAATGCTCGTTTGCCGTGACTTCCGCAAGCGCTACTATGCTGTCAATCCTGTCATCGAGTGCGGCACCGGCATCGAGCCGGGCTACGTTGAAGTGCTGCTGATGCGCCGCTGGCTGTTGATCCTGTCAAAAGCGCATTGATGCCCGGCCGTTCCGGGCGCGCGAAGCACCGATCCCCAGGATCGACCCCTCATTGCCTCACGCGCTTGGCACAGCCGGGCTGGCAGGTGCGGCCCTGCTGCGCAACTTGCCGCCACAGCTAGTATCCCCAGCTTGTATCCTCAGCTTGCCTCCACAGCTTCCCCCCGGACGCACTACCGACTGCCGCCAGGCGGCGCGCATGCCATCGCGCCGCGTTTGATCTCTCCGCTTTGGGCGATGCCCTGCGCTGTGTGCCGGCCTTGCTTTGATGGCCTTGGCCGCGCTACAACTGCGCGGCGCACGCGGCCCGCAGGAAGTCGCGCAACTGGATCACCACCGGCGTCACCTGCGCGCGGTGCATGCACACCAGATGCAGCGGCACCGGCTCCCACGCCAAGTCCGGCAACAACACTTGCAGGCGGCCGCAGCGGATATCCTCGCTGACGTCGATGCGCGATTTGTAGGCGATGCCCAGGCCCGCCACGGCCCAGCGCCGCACCACGTCGGCGTCGTCGGCGGTGCGGTTGCCGCCGACGGCCACGCTGATCGGCTCCTGCGCCGGCCCGCGCTGGAAGCTCCAGCGGTCGTAGACGACGTCGTCGAGCACATAGCGCAGGCAGTTGTGGCGGCGCAGCTCTTCCAGCGCGGCCGGCGCGCCGTGTTGCGCCAGGTAGGCCGGCGCGGCCACCAGCACGCGCCGGTTGGCCGGGGCGATCGGCATGGCGATCAGGCTGGAATCGTCCTGCCTGCCGTAGCGCAGCGCGATGTCGACCGGCTGCCGGTACATATCGGCGACCCGGTCGCTAACGCTGAGCTGGTATTGCAGCGCCGGATAGTGCAACTGGAACGCGTCCAGCCAGCCCAGCAGGACGTTGCGGCCGAGGTCGGACGGCACCGAGATTTTCAGCGTGCCGCTGAACGTGTCCTTGCCCTGGATCAGCGCGTCGTGGCCCTCCTTGAGCAGGCGCAGCGCCTCGCGCGCGTGGACCAGGTAGTGCTCGCCCTCCTCGGTTAGCCGCAGCGAGCGGGTGGTGCGCGCGAACAGGCGCAGTCCCAGCGCCAGTTCGAGGCGCTTGACGGCGGCGCTGGCCAGCGCCGGCGAGATGTCGAGTTCGCGCCCGGCCGCCGACAGGCTGCCGCGGTCGGCCGTGCGCACAAAGACCTGCAAATCATCCAGACGCAGCAATTTTCCTGATTCCTTTGAAAGTGTTTCGGTGCCGCGCGGCTTTTTCTTTGCGGCCAAACAAATGATGATACGCCTATCGGGACCGCACCGCCGCCCCATCAACAAGGAAACCATTATGAAAGCCGTTGCTTACCGCACTTCCCTGCCCATCACCCACGCCGACGCCCTGCTCGACCTGGAACTGCCGGCGCCGCGCGCCGGCGGCCGCGACCTGCTGGTCGAGGTCAAGGCGGTCTCGGTCAACCCGGTCGACGCGAAGATGCGCAAAAGAACCGAGCCGGCGCCCGGCGCGCCGCAGGTGCTGGGCTGGGACGCGGCCGGCGTCGTCAAGGCCGTCGGCCCGGACGTGACGCTGTTCCGGCCGGGCGACCGGGTCTGGTACGCCGGCTCGATCGCCCGCCCCGGCAGCAACAGTGAATTGCACCTGGTCGACGAGCGCATCGTCGGCCACATGCCGGCCAGCCTGGACTTCGGCGCCGCCGCGGCGCTGCCGCTGACCGCCATCACGGCCTGGGAATTGCTGTTCGAACGGCTGCAGGTGGGCCGCGGCGCCGACGCCCAGGGCAAGTCGCTGCTGGTGGTCGGCGCCGCCGGCGGCGTCGGCTCGATCCTGGTGCAACTGGCGCGCCAGCTGACCGGCCTGACCGTGATCGGCACCGCCTCGCGCCCCGAGACGGCCGACTGGGTGCGCCGGCTGGGCGCGCACCACGTAATCGACCACGGCAAGCCGCTGAGCGAGGAAATCGCCCGGCTCGGCCTGCCGCCGGTCGACTACGTGGCCAGCCTGACCCACAGCGACGCGCACTTCGCCCAGATCGTCGAGTTGATCGCGCCGCAGGGCAAGCTGGGTTTGATCGACGATCCGGCCGAACTCGACGTCAGCCTGCTCAAGAGGAAGAGCATCTCGCTGCATTGGGAGTTGATGTTTACGCGCTCGCTGTTCCAGACCGCCGACATGCACAAGCAGCACGAACTGCTCGACGAGGTGGCGCGGCTGGTCGACGCCGGCGTGCTCAAGTCGACCCTGGCCGAGCGCTTCGGCAAGATCGACGCGGCCAACCTGAAGCGCGCCCACGCCGTCATCGAGAGCAACAAGGCGCGCGGCAAAATCGTGCTGGAGGGGTTTTAAGCTTGAATTGGCGGGCGCCAAGCAACGGCGAAGAGCCGGGGTCGCAGCTTCAGCTCTGCCCCCGGGGTTAGGCCCTCGGTTTACGGATCGCCGGCCTGCGGGCGGTAGTGGCGCGCGATGGTTTCCAGCATTGGCCGCACGTCGAGCGGCTTGGCGATGAAGTCGCTCATGCCGCACGCCAGGCAGCGTTCGCGCTCCTCGAGCATGACGCCGGCCGTCATCGCCAGCACCGGCAGCGCCAGGCCCAGCTCGCCGCGGATCAGCCGCGTCGCGGCGAAGCCGTCCATCACCGGCATTTGCACATCCATCAGCACCAGCGCGTAGTCGGCCGCCGCGCCGCGCAGCCGCTCGACCGCCTTGGCGCCGTCGTCCACCGTGTCGACGACGGCGCCGGCCTGCTCGAGTATGGTGCGCGCCAGCAGCTGGTTCAGCATATTGTCTTCGACCAGCAGCAGGCGCACGCCGTCCAGGCGCGGATACGCCGCCTCGGCCGCGTCCTCCGCCGGCGCCGGCGCCAGCAGAACGGCGTCGACGTCCGCGCCAAGGCCGCCACTGCGGCGCGCCAGCGCCTCGTGCAAGGTGTCGAGCAGGCTCGACGCCGTCACCGGCTTGAGCAGCACGGCGTCGGCCTCGGCGGCGGCGGCGTCCTGCATCAGCTTGCCGCGACCGAAGGCGCTGACCATGACGATCACCGGCACCGCCGGCCGCGGCAGCCGCTCGCGCATCGCCCGCATCGTCGCCAGCCCGTCCATGCCGGGCATTTGCCAGTCGGCCAGCACGGCGTCGTAGCGCACCCCGGCCGCGTGCTGCGCCAGCAGGCAGTCGAGCGCCTGCGCGCCGGAGGCGGCGCCGTCGGCCTGCCACTGCCAGGCGCGGATGGTTTTGCACAGGTACTCGCGGCTGGTCTGGTTGTCGTCGACCACCAGCAGGCGCCGGGCGCCCGGCTGCCCGCCCAACCGCGGCCCGGCGGCCTGCGCCGGGTCGGCGCGCACCGCCAGCGGCAGCGTGACGCAAAACTCGCTGCCGGCGCCGAGCGCGCTGCGCACCTCGATGGCGCCGCCCATCAGCTCGACCAGGCGGCGGCAGATCGCCAGACCCAGGCCGGTACCGCCGAAGCGCCGCGTCATCGACGCGTCGGCCTGGGAAAAGGCCGAAAACAGCCGCTGCTGCTGTTCCGCGTCCATGCCGATGCCGCTGTCGCGCACCCGAAAGCGCAGCAGCGCCGTGTCGCCGTCGCGCCGCACCTGCTCGACCAGCACCGACACTTCGCCCTCCTCGGTGAATTTGATGGCGTTGCCGGTCAGGTTGATCAACACCTGTTGCAGCCGCAGCGCGTCGCCGACCAGTTGTTGCGGCACGTCCGGCTCGACGCCGATGGCCAGTTCGAGCTCTTTCTCGCCGGCGTTGACGGCCATGATGGTGGCCAGCGCGCTGAGCACGTCGCCCAGCAGGAAGGGGCTGGCGGCCAGCTCCATGCGGCCCGCCTCGACCTTGGAGAAATCCAGGATGTCGTTGAGGATCGCCAGCAGCGACTGGCCCGAGACGCGGATCATGTCGAGGTATTTGCGCTGGGCCGGCTCCAGGGCGGTCGCGCCCAGCAGGTGCGCCATGCCCAGCACCGCGTTCAGCGGCGTGCGGATCTCGTGGCTCATGTTGGCCACGAACTCGCTCTTGGCGCGGCTGGCCGCCTCGGCCAGCTCCTTGGCCGCCTGCAGCGACGCCTGCAGCTGCTTCGGTCCGGTGATGTCCTTGGCCACGCCGAGGAAGCCGCTGTTCCTGCCCTCGGCGTCGACCATCGCGCTGACCACCAGGTTGACCGGCAGCAGCGCGCCGTCCTTGCACACATAGGTCCATTCGCGCGACTCGGCCGGCCCCTGGCGCGGCAGCGCCACCAACACCTCGACGCCGCGCACCTGGCGGCCCAGCTGCTCGCTCAGTTCGGCCGCGCGCGCCGCGAGTTCGCGCTCGACGTGCAGCATGGCCAGGCTCTGGCGGCCGACCATCTCGTCGGCGCCGTAGCCGAGCATGCGCTGGGCGCCGACGCTGAAGAGGCGGATCACGCCTTCGAGGTCGGTGGCGACGATGGCGAACTCGCCGGCCGCGTCCAGCACGCCCTGCAATTGCGTCTGCGCGGCGGCCTCGGCCGCGCGCGCGCGCCGCAGCGGCGTCACGTCCGTGACGAAGGAGTAGAAGCCGACCACGCTGCCGTGGCGCAGGTCCGGTACGCACGACACCAGCGTGTGGCGCGGCGCGCCGTCGGCGCCGACGCTGCTGCGCTCGAACATCGTGGCCTCGCCGCGCAGCACGGCGTCGAACGACGCATGGTCGTGGCGGAATTTTTCCTCGCCGATCACCTCGCGCACGTGCTTGCCGCGCATCTGCGCCGGCGTGCCGCCGTAATGGTCGAGGTAGGGCCGGTTGCTGAACTGGTTGCGCAGGTCGGCGTCCCAGTAGGCGATCATCGACGGCATCTGGTCGATGATGGTTTGCAATTCGGCGTTGCTACGCTCCAGCGCCAGCTCGAAGCCCTGGCGCACCAGCTCGCGCAGCCGGGCCTGGTTCATGCTTGCCGCCAGCAGCAGCGGCGGCACCAGCGTCAGCAGGATCGGCAGGTACACCAGCAGCACCTGCCAGCTGGCGGTGGCGGGCGGGGTCGCGAAGTAGCCGCTGGCCAGCAAGCCCGCCGTCGCCAGCAGCGACAGCGACACCAGCACGCTGACGCCGGCGAAGCCGGTGGCGACGGCGGCCAGCACCAGCGGCACCATCACGTAGATGAACGGGAACGGCAGGTACAGCAGGGAGAACACGCTGACGGCGGCGGACAGGCAGGCCAGCGACGCCACGCGCAGCCAGTCGACCTGGCGCACGAAGGCGGCGGCGCCGCCGCGCAGCACCAGCAGCGCCAACGGCAAGGTGGCGACGGTGCCGGCGGTGTCGCCGGCGTACCAGGCCGGCCAAACGGTGGCGAAGCTGGCAAAGCCCTGCGTCGAAATGACCGCCGCGCCCAGCGTGGCGCCGACCAGCGGCGGCACGCAACAGGCCAGCGCGACGAAGCGCAGCAGGTTGGCGGGGCTGTCGTCGAAGCCGCGCGCGACGCCGGCGCGCTGCACCAGGTAGGCGCCGATGGCCATCTCCAGCATGTTCGCCGGCAGGAAGGTGATCGCCAGCGCCCACGCGTCGCCGTACAGCAGGTTGACCAGCAGGTTGGCGCCGGCGGCGCACAACAGCAGCGCCGGCGCCAGCGCGCGCGGCTGGGTCAGAAGATAGGCGACGCCGAGCGCGTTGGCGAACCACAGCGTGGCGATGTTGCCGGGATGGCGGGACAGGGCGATGGCCGCCAGCGCCAGCAGGAAATACAGCGCGCTGAACTGCGCCAGCGTCAGCAGGGTGCGGCGCACCGGCGTCATGGCCCGCGGCTTCAATTGGCCGCCCCGTGCGCGCCGGCGCCGCCGCGGCGCGCGCGCCACAGCGCCAGGCCGGCGCCGACCAGCAACAAGGCGGCCACCGCCCACATCGGCCAGGTGGGCCGGTTCTGCCAGGTGCCGCGCAGCGCCGGCGCCAGCCAGCGCGCCAGCAAGTGGCGACGCTCGGCGGCGGAGATGCTGCGCAAGCCCTGCTGCAACACTTCGCCCAGCATCGGCAAGTCCTTGCGGTAGGCGAAGCTGAGCGGATAGTCGAAGCCGACGTGGCCGGCCACCACCAGTTGGCTCCAGCCGCGCCGCTGCGCCAGAAATTGCAGGCTGGCGACGTCGGCGACGACGCCGTCGACCTGGCCGGCGACCAGCGCGGCCAGCGCCGCGTCGTCGCTGGCCAGCGCCAGCCATTGCACCTGCGGATAGCGGGCGCGGACGAAATGTTCGACCGCGTAGCCCTTGCCGAGCGCCACCCTGCGCCCCTGCATGTCGCGCAGCGCCAGCCCGGCCGGCTGGTCGCCGCGGCGGATCAAGGCGGCCGGAATGGCCACGTAGGCGCTGGTGAAGCCGAGGAAGGCGGCGCGCTCGGGGGTCGGACGCAGCGAGGTCAGCATGTCGACCGCGCCGCGCTTCGCCTTGTCCAGGTTGACCTCCAGCGGCAGCGCCTCGGCGGCGACGAAGCGCAGGCCGGTTTTCTCGCCGATGAGGGCGAGGACGTCCACCGACAGGCCGCGCACCACGTTGTCGCCGTCGAGATAGACGAAGGGGCCGTAGTCGCGCTCCGGCGCGTAGCGCACCGGCGCCTGCCGCGCCACCCAGGCGCGCTGGGCCGCGCTCAGGTCGGCCATGGCGGGAGCGGCCAGCGCCGCCGCCTGGCACAGCCACAGCGCCAGCGTGTGCGCGACCAGGCGCGCGCCACGCCATGATGTCGCTCGGTCGCCGCGGCAGAGTGAACGGACCATTGTGGAATCTCCAGTGTCATGTCAGCTTGACAAGCGGCCCGATTCTGCTGCCTACCCTTTCAGTCACATCACATCATGTCACGAAATTTATGCATTACGTTACAAATATGTTACGTGAAATCGACACTTTTTGCTGCAGCTGCAACACCGGCCACACCACAGGCCGATTTGCGGCCTCGGCTCCTGCCCCGGCTCGCTGGAGCGCGATATTTTCGCCAAGCCGGCGGCAAAAAAGCCGGCTTTCGCTGCCATGCCGTTCAGTCACCGCCGGCAGCCAGCATGGAGATGGCGTACCGATCAATGACCCCGGGTTGCGCGCGCACAAATATACGCATACTCGCCATCCATGCGGGGCGAACGCAGACCCCGCCGGCCGGCGGGGCGTCCTGACACTTGGTGTTCCCTGAGCCGCCGGGCAGCGGCGACGCTTATTTGGGCGCGGCGTCGAGGTAGAAAATGGCGTAGGCCTTGGCCGGTGTTTTCTCGCCCGGTTTTTCGACTTGCACCTGGGCGCAGTCTTCCACCACCAGGCTGCGCCAGTTGGCGACGCCGGCGTTGGCGAACGCGGTGTTGGCCTTCGAGGCCAGGCTGATGTCGAGCGCCAGACGGGCGTTGCGCTCGCCGGTCTTGGCGTAGTTGACGCCGCGCAGTTCGAAGCCGAACGCGCTCAGCCATGGTTCCCACAGGCCTTTTTCAACGCCCAGCACGATACGCTCGAACATATCCTTGAGCGGCAAGCCTTTTTTCACCACGCCGCGCATCGCCTGCAGCGACGGCGCCACGCGGGCGTCGGTGCTCAGCTTGCTGGCGCCGCGTTCGGCGATCGCCTTCAACTCTTTCGAAAAAGCCGCGTCGCGCTCGGTGTAGTCGCGCATGCGCGCAAAGAACTCGGGGCTGATAAACGGGTTTTCCGGGCGTCCCACGGGCGCCTCGACGGCGTCGGCAACGGGCTTCGCCGCGGCAGGCTTTTTGGCGCGCGCAACGGCCACCTTCACTGCGACTGGCTTTTTGGCAGGAGGCTGTTTTTTGTTCGTCATGGCTGTCTAAATGGAGTGTAAGGGGCGTAGTTTAACACCGCCCCGGCCTGCGCCCGCCCTATTCCGTCGGCGCGCCCGTCAACTCGGCTTGGCGCGCCTTGCTCAGCGACGCCAACGCGCGCTGATGTGACCATGCCAGCAGTTCCAGCAGGTAGTCCTGCGGCAGGCAGGCGACGTGGACGATGGTGACCCAGTGGAAGCGCCCCATGTAGCGCGCCGGCTTAATGCCGGGCACGCCGGTCAGCTCGACAAAGCGCTCGGCGCTGACGCGCAGGCTGAAGCGCCACGCCTCCGGTTCGCTGGTCTTAAAGTAGGCGAATTTTTTGTCGCCCACCGAATAGACCAGGATGTTCGACGGCGCCCCGTACAGGCGCCGCTCGGCGCCGGGCAAGGCGGCGCAGGCCCGCTGCAAGCGTTGCGTGTCCATCATTTTGCGCTCTTGCAGCGTACCAATCGCCGATCGCCGACCTGCAAACGGCTGTCGTCGGCGGACAAGCTCAAGGCCAGGGTCTTGGGGAACGGCGCGTCCGACCACGAACAACTGAAGTCCGCCGTCAGCGCCGCGGCGCTTTCCCGCTTCACCTTGACGATGCGGCAATTTTCATCCATCTGCCGGATGACTTTCGCGTCGATTTCGTAACCGGAACTATCGGCGAGGACATCGCCGTTGCAGGCGGCCGGCGTGTTCCCCCACACGCCTTGCATTTTTTGGGGAATGGAGAACGGCGAGGTCGGCGCGCCCGACGCGCCGCAATGCAGCAAGACGATGAGCATGGCGAGGGCGGTTTTTGGCATGGGATAGGAATCGGTGGCGGCATGTCGGCGCCGGCGCCGGGCCGGCGCCGGTCGGGGCGACCTTGATGTTGCCGATTTTGCAGCACCGGCCCCGCCCCTGTCAAGGCAAGGCATCGCCGGCGCCGCCTCGCCGGCGTCGGCGGCCATGGCGACGACCCGGTCGGGCGTGACGCCGTAAGCCTGGATCAAGCGGCCCTTCGGCGTATGGTAGCGCGCCAGCGTCATCTTGACGGCGCTGTCCGCCGAGACCATTAACACACCCTGGATCGAGCCCTTGCCGAAGGTTTGGGAGCTGGGCGTGGTGCTCCGGGTCTTGCCTTGCTATCGTCGGCGTTGCAGCAGATACTTCTGCTGGCAGTGTGTTTAGTAAAAAACGTCGCAAGTGCAAACGGATAAAGAAAAAAATGGACAAGAACTTGATCGACGTCGTCGAACTCGACGCTGATGCGGTCGTCGGCGTACTGCTGACCAATCCGCCCGGTCTTCGAAAAAGCAGGCTGAATCGCCGGGCAGGCCGCGATGGCGCATGATCGCATCGCATTTCCCATGCCTGCCTCGTGCGAGGTAGTGTTCGACGTATTTCACTACCATCAGTGGCGTTGGCGCTGGGACAGTTTGGTGTCGCACACCGAGGTCGATGGCAGCGCGCCGTGTCCTTACGTTGGCGCGGTCAGTGCCAATGCCGGCGGCGGCCTGTTGCGCGCCCTGTCGATGCGCACCGAATTCGTCAGTTACCAGCGGCCGCGCCTGGCCGCGGCGCGCATGCTCGGCACGTCCTTTCCCTTCTCCCGGTGGGCAGCCTCAATGAAACACGAGCCCGCTGCCGACGGCGGCTCGATCCTAATTTACACCTACAACATCGAAGCCGGCCCGCGCCTGCTGCGCTGGTTGCTCGAACCAGTTGTACATCGCGTGTTCCGTCGCCAGACCGTCAAGCGCTTCGAGCGCATGCGTGCCTTCCTGTCTTCTAACGCCTTCGAGGTGGAAGCATGGCAGCGCGGCTATCACAACGCAGGCCTTTAGCGGCGCTCGCGCGGCAGCCAGGCTAGCGCCCCGCTGGCGCGGCGTTTTGGCGGTACTGTGCCGGCGGCATGTGGTGGTGCAGCTTGAAAAGCCGCATGAAGGCGCTCTGCGACGAGAAGCCCAGCCGGTCGCTGACGGCGGCCACGCTGAGCGCGCCGGCTTGCAACAAGGCGGCGGTCGCAGCCGGCAACGACGACCTGGCCGAGCGCATCAAGGCGTTCCAGTTTCGTGATATCCGGGCCAAGAGTACGAGCGAAATTGCGGATTTAGCGGCGGCCAGCTCGCTGCTGGGCCACACCGAAAAGGAACTGACCGAGAAGGTTTATCGGCGCATCGGGCAGCAGGTCAAGCCGACGCGCTAGGCGAGTTGCGGAAATCGTCTCCGCAACTCCGGGGAAATAGCGGCCCGGACACCCCGCAGCATGGCGCGGAACCGGTGGCCGGGAAAACAAAAAAGCCCTTGAATTCAAGGGCTTGTTCATTTTATTTGGCGGAAGCGGTGAGATTCGAACTCACGAACGGCTCACACCGTCGCCAGTTTTCAAGACTGGTGCCTTCAACCGCTCGGCCACGCTTCCTGCTGTGCAGCATTATACCTAAACAACGCCGCGGCGCCAGTACGCACCTCGCCGATTGCCGCCCTTTGCGCGAAAAAGTGCCCGCGCGGCCCCCGCTCAACCGTTCAGATCCCAGTTCTGCCGCAGCGCGCGCTCAAATTCCAGCGCCGGCAGCGGCCGCGAGAACAAATAGCCCTGCACCTGGTCGCAGCCGGCGCTTTTCAAAAACGCCAATTGTTCGACCGTCTCGACGCCCTCGGCAATAACCTTGTGCCGCAGTTGCTGGGCAATGCTGATGATGGTGCTGGCGATGGCGCAGTCGTTGGTGTCGCCCGGGATACCGGTGGTAAACGAGCGGTCGATTTTCAGCGTGTCGATAGGGAAGCGCTTCAGGTACGACAGGCTGGAATAACCGGTGCCGAAATCGTCCAGCGACAGCGCCACGCCCAGCGCGGTGATGCGGTCCATGATGCCGATGACCCGGTCGATGTTGTGCATCAAGGTGCTTTCGGTGATTTCCAGCTCCAGCCAGCACGGCTCCAGTCCGTAGCGCTCCAGCGTTTCGCTGACGCGGCCCGGCAACGCCGCCGTGAATTCGCGCGCCGAGACGTTGACCGCCAGGCGGATCGGCGGCAAGCCGGCCAGCTTCCAGCTTTGCGCCTGCGCGCACGCCGCCTCCAGCACCCATTCGCCGACCTGCACCACCAGCCCGGTGGCCTCGGCCAGCGGGATGAATTCGACCGGCGGGATCATGCCGCGCTCGGGGTGGTGCCAGCGCACCAGCGCCTCGGCGCCGATGATGCGTCCGCTCGCCAGCGCGAACTTGGGCTGGTAGTGCAGCAGCAGCTGGCCGTGGCCGAGCGCGTGGCGCAGGCCGATCTCCAGGCGCATGCGTTCCTGCATGCCCTGGTTCATGTCCTGGCTGTAGAAGGTGACGCTCTCCTCTTCGCCGTGGCCGGCTTGCTTGGCCCGGTACATGGCGATGTCGGCCAGGCGCAGCAGGGTTTCCGCGTCGCTGCCGTCCTGCGGATAGACGCTGATGCCGATGCTGGCGCCGACGCGCAGGTCGTGGCCTTCGATCAGGAACGGTTGTACCAGCGAGGCCAGCAGTTTCTGCGCGACCATGCTGGCCTCGAAGTGCTGGCTGATGTCGAACAGGCCGACGGCGAATTCGTCGCCGCCCAGGCGCGCCACCAGGTCCGGGTCGCGCAGCGCGCTGCGAAAACGCAGCGAAATCTGGCGCAGCAGTTCGTCGCCGATGCGCCGCCCCAGCGTGTCGTTGATCAACTTGAAGCGGTTCAGGTCGATGAACAGGACGCAACCGAGCATTTTTCCACGCTGCGCCACCGTCAGCGCCTGGTCCAGCAGTTTGGTCAGCAGGGTGCGGTTGGGCAGGCCGGTCAGCGCGTCGTAGTAGGCCAGGTGGTGCAGGCGCTCTTCGGCCTGCTTTCGCTCGGTGATGTCGCTCAGGTAGGCGATCAGGCCGATGGCCCGCTCTTCCATGTCGTACAGCGGCGACAGCGACAGGCTGGCCCAGAACACTTCGCCCGACTTCTTGCGCCGGCGCACTTCCATCAGGCGCCCGCCCTGCTCGACGAAGGCGTCGTGGAAGGCGGTGTCCTCGTCCTCGTACAGGAAGAGGATGTTTTGCCCCAGCGCTTCGCATTCGCTGTAGCCGAACAGCCGCTCGGCGCCCTTGTTCCAGCTGGTGATGAAGCCGCTCTGGTCCATCGTCAGCACCGATTCGTGGATCTGGTCGAGGATTTGCGATTGCTGGCGCAGTTGCGCCTCGACCTGGGCGTAGGCGTTGGTCGAGCGTTGCGCCAGCGCGTGCACTTGCAGCACGCTGGCCGTCAGCGCGGCCAGGCTGGCCAGGCGTTGGCGGTCGTTGTCGTCGTAGGACTGGCGCCCGCCGACGAGGTAGCGCCCGAAGCCTTGGCGCTCGTAGACGATGTCTTGCGCCAGGCACAGCGTGGCCGCGGCCCACACCGGCTCGGCGGCGCCGTCGGCGGCCGCCGCCGCCTGGTACAGGCCGTACGGGCTCGACAAGACGTTGCGGGCGATGCGCCCCAGTTCCTCGGCCAGCGCCGGGCCGCGCAAACGCAGCACCGCGTCGCATAGGGCGGCGCTGCTGGCGAGGAAGTCGGACACCGGGTGGTCGAGCATGGTTAGAGGTTCCGGCTGACCTGGATGGCCCAGTGGTAGGCTTGCAACAGGCTGCGCCAGTAGGTTTCGGCGTCGATGCCGACGGCGTCGAGCGCGGCGGCGCTGACGATGTGTTGCTCGGTCAGCGCCAGCATCGCGCCCAGCGGACCGGCGCGCTCGAGCAGCGCCGCTTCGATGCCGGGGGCGAGGTTGAGCGCGCCGACGATGTCGCGCATCGGCATGCCCAACAGCACGTCGAGCAGCGAGAACACGCCGGCCATGAAGGCCAGGTCTTGCTGGTCGCGGTCGCCGCCGTTGATCTTGCTCAGCATTTCCATTTGCGCCGCGCGCACCGCCGCCAGCGGCAGCAGCGCGTTGGCGCCGCCGTCGTCGTGCTGGCGCGCGTACAGCAGCAGTTGCAGCCAGCGCTGCAGTTGGCGCCGGCCCAGCATGTTGATGGCTTGGCCGAAGTTGTTGATCGGGCTGCTCATCGCGAAGGCGGCCGAATTCACCAGTTTCAGCAGGTGGTAGGACAGCGCCGGGTCTTGCTTGAGCAGGGTTTCGAGTTCGCGCGAGTCGGCGTCGCGCGCCAGCAGGCCCAGCAACGCCAGCAGGCGTTTACGCGAGGTGCCGTCGTCGCCGGCGCCGCCGGCCTTGGCCGCGTCCAGCGCGTAGTCGCCGGCGAACCAACCGAAGCCCAGCGCGCGGCATTGCGCCAGGCGCGCGGCGGTGTCGACGTTGCGCGCCAGGTGCGGGCCGGGCATCAGCATCAGCTGGAACGCCTGCGGCAGCTCGGCCGCGCCGTTGAAGCTGAGCGCGCGCGCGCCGGCCTGGGCCGCGGCGATGCCGCCGGCGCCGTCGGCAACGATGCGGTAGCCCTCGTCGGTCAGCGCCTTGCATTTGGCTTGCACCGGTTTCTCGGCGCACAGCTCGGTGGGCACGCGGAACAGGATGCGCTGGGCCGGCAACACCTCCAGCAGCCCAGCGCCGATCGCCAGCGGGTCGGCGATTGGAATGATGCAGTCAAGCGGCGCCAGGGCCGCGAAGACGTCGGGGTAACCGAGCAGCGTCGTCAACGCCGCGATGGCGTCGCCGGCGTCGGGCGGCAGGTGCACGCTGACGGCCACCCACTCGTTGTGGGCGTTGGCGACGGCTTGTATACCCGCCAATGGGAACGGGCTTGATTCAGACGCGGACATCGGTATCTCGGTGTGGGTAGAAAGCCATGTTAATTCAACCATTGATCAATGGCAACCATTTTACGGGCGCACGGGGTCGTGCATGAGATCAAGCCCGGCCATTCTATCCGAATCTATCCGTGGGAACATTTTTATTCTAGCAATATCCTAGCAGTTTTTACATGCTGTTGCGCAAGTGCCGCGTCGGCTGCGGCGGCGCACGCCGTTGCGCGACCAGGTGATCTTACATGCCGGCGCCGTACTCGACGGCGAATTTGCTCAAAACGGCCTGCCCTTCGATGCCCAGCTTGCGCTTGATGTTCAGACCGTGCGTTTCGACCGTGCGCCTCGACGCCAACGCGCGCATCGGCTTCCTGGCGCACGCGCGAACATACGCGGCGGCGCTGGACCGGGGCGCACTGCTGGCGCCGGCCAAGTCGCTCGCGCAAATGCGGCAAATCATCTTCAACGACTACCTCGACGCCTCGCTGGCCGGCTTCTTCATGCTGGTCGTGCTCAGCGTACTGTTCTTCGGCGCGCGCACCGTGCTGGCGGCGCGCGCCCAGGCGGCGCCGAGCGCCAGGGAAAGCGCGTTCCAGGCGACGCCGGCGGCGCCATGATGTTCAACGACATCGCCAAGGCCGGCCGCTACCTGGGCCAAAGCGCGCGGCTGATGGTCGGCCTGCCGGCCTTGAGTAAAACCCGCGATATCGAGACCCGGCCCCGGCGTTGTTGCGCCGCCCTTGCTTGCGCGCATAGTTGACGCGCCTCAATGCCGCGCCCGGCGTTCCCGCCTATATTTTCCCTACGGCGACGCTGTCGTTGCGCCCGCCACCTTCCCCACCCACCGCCTTACCCACGGCTTGGCTATCATGGAGATTTCGCGCCACCATTGCTTCTTGACGTCCCGCCGGTCGCGCCGGCCACCCGCGCTATCGGCCGCCGGCAGCGAACCGCAGGCCGCCCATGCATAAATTCGACCGCTCCAGCATCAGCCAGAAGCTCACGCTGTTTTCCATGTTGTCGACCGGCGGCGCGCTGTTGCTGGTGTTTATCGCCTTCGCGCTGGCCTCGATGCTCAGCTACAAGGGCAGCGAGCGCCGGCAGTTGCTGTCGCTGGCCGGGGTGATCGGCGCCAGCAATACCAAGGCGCTGCTGACGAAGGACCGCAAGCAGGCCCAGCAAAGCCTGCAGGCGCTCAGCATCAAGGACGAAATTGCGCGCGCCGCGCTGTTCGACGTCAACGGCAGCCCGTTCGCCCGCTACCAGGCCGGCGCCGACGAGCCGCCGGAGCTGGCGCCGCTGGACGCCCAGTTGCAGGAGCAGCTCCAGTTGGCGCCGGTGATCATCAGCGCCGACACGGGGCCGTTCTGGGCGCCGGTGATCCGCCTGTACCGGCCCGTCAGGAACCTCGACGACGCCGTCGTCGGCACCGTCATGCTGGAGGCCGACCTGAGCGATATCTGGCGCAGCCTGATGACCCAGCTGAGCGCGATCGCCGGCGCCACCCTGCTGGCGTTTGCCGGCGCGCTGCTGCTGACGGGGCGCTTTCGCAACATCATCACCGAGCCGATCACCAAGCTGATCAACGCGGCGCAAAAGGTCACCGACAGCCACACGTATACCCACCGCATCGCGCACCGCCGCAGCGACGAGCTGGGCACGCTGATCGACAGCTTCAACGCCATGCTGGCGCAAATCGAGAGCCGCGACGCCACCCTGGCCAACTACCGCGACCAGCTTGAGCGCCAGGTCGGCGTGCGCACCGAGCAGCTGGAAAAGGCCAAGAACGCGGCCGAGGCGGCCAGCCACGCCAAGAGCGCCTTCCTGGCCACGATGAGCCACGAGATCCGCACGCCGATGAACGGCGTGCTGGGCATGACCGAGCTGCTGCTGGGCAGCGAACTGTCCGAGCAGCAGCGCCACTACACCACGGCCGTCAAGCGCTCCGGCGAGAACCTCTTGGTGATCATCAACGACATCCTCGATTTTTCCAAGATCGAGGCCGGCAAGCTCACCGTCGAATACATCCACTTCAATTTCCGCGAACTGCTCGACGACGTCGAGTACGTGTTCACGCCGCAGGCCCAGGCCAAGGGCCTGCGCCTCGAATTCGCCATCGCCAACGACATCCCGCTGGCCATTTGCGGCGACCCGAACCGGCTGCGCCAGGTGCTGGTGAACCTGCTCGGCAACGCCGTCAAGTTCACCGACCGCGGCAACATCACCGTCAAGGTCCGCGTCACCGCCGAGGACGGCCAGAGCGTCGGCCTGCGCGTCGAGGTGCACGACAGCGGCGTCGGCGTCTCCAGCGAGGCGCAAAAACACATCTTCAACTCGTTCTCGCAAGCCGACGGCTCGACCACGCGCAAGCACGGCGGCACCGGCCTGGGCTTGGCGATTTCGAAGCAATTGATCGAACTGATGGGCGGAAAAATCGGTATCGACAATGCGTTAACGCAAGGGTCGGTCTTTTGGTTCACGGTAAATTTCGATAAGCGCCGCGTCGACTTCGACGATCCGTCATTCAACCAGAAAGCCACCCAGGGATTACGCGCCTTGATCGTCGATGAAAACCCGGCCAGCCGGGCGGTGCTCGAACGCCAGTTGAGCAGCTGGCGCATGGTCTGCGACTGCGCCGCCTCGGCCACCGACTGCCTGCGGATGCTCGACGCCGCGGCGCGCCGCGGCCAGCCGTACGCGGTCGCACTGCTCGACATGGAGCTGTCGCGCACCAGCGGGCTGGCGCTGGCCGCCACCATCAAGGCCGACCCCGCCGTCGCCGCCGTCAAGCTGCTGCTGCTGAGCAGCGACGCCGGCACCGCCGACACGGTGCAGCGGCGTGAGGCCGGCGTGGCCTTCCAACTGATCAAGCCGCCGCGTGAATACGACTTGTACGAATGCATCGTCACGCCGCTGCGCGCCAGCGAGGGCGCGCGCGTGAACGCCGCGCACGCGCCGCGCCCGCTGGCCGCGCGCCAGCGCCGCAAGGTCTTGCTGGCCGAGGACAACCCGGTCAACGTCGAGGTGGCGATGGCGATGCTCGAAGGCCTCGGCCTCGACGTCGTCTGCGCCCGCGACGGCGCCGAGGCGCTCAGCGCGGTCCAGGCCGAGGACTTCGACCTGGTTCTGATGGATTGCCAGATGCCGGTCATGGACGGCTTCGCCGCCACCGCCGAGATCCGCCGCCTCGACCAGATGAGCGGACGCGCCCGCGGGCTGCCGATCCTGGCGATCACCGCCAACGCCCTGCACGGCGACCGCGAGGCTTGCCTGGCGGCCGGCATGGACGACTACCTGAGCAAGCCGTTCACCCAGCATGAGCTGGGCCAGACCATCGGCCGCTGGATCGCGCTGCCGCGCGCGGCCACCGTGCACCACGACGAGGCCGCCGTAGCGGCGCCGCCCGCCAGGGCCGCCGCCGCGCCGCCGCCGCCGCCGACGACGACGACGACGACGACGACGACGGTGCCGGGGGCAGACCCACCCCCCCCCGGCCCCCCCCACCCCACCCCACCCCGCACCCCCCCCCCACCCATCCCCCCCCCCCCCCCCCCCCCCCCCGAGGGGGTCCCCCCCACATCCGCGATCCCAGGAGAGGAAGAGAAGAAGGAGAACGGGGCTGTTTGTGCTTCTCCCCCCTCTTCCCCCTTCCGCCGCCAGCGCCGCCGCGCACGGCGCCAACATCAACCGGCGCGCGCTCGACAACATCCGCGCGCTCAGCACCACCAGCGGCAACGCGCTGGTGCAGCGCGTGATCCACGCCTACGTCGACGACACGCCGCAGCATTTCCAGACGCTGCGCGCGGCCATCCGCGAACTCGACACCGGCATTATCCGCAAGGCCGCCCACAGCCTCAAATCGAGCAGCGCCAACGTCGGCGCCGACGGGCTGGCGCACCTGTGCAAGGAGATGGAAAAACTCGGCCGCACCGACAGCACCGAAGGGGCGTCGGACATGCTGACCGACATGGAGCAGGAGTTTCAGGCGGTGCGGCACTCGCTCAGTGCCCTACTTGAAAAGGAAACCTAAGATGGCAGCGCCCCTCCTCCCCAAACGCGGCGTGGTGCTGGTCGCCGACGACGATCCGGTGATGCGCCTGCTGATGCTGGAAATGCTGAGCCAGGTCGGCCTGGACGCCATCGAGGCCTGCGACGGCCTCGAGGCGCTGGCCCGCTACAAGAGCATGGCGCCGGACCTGATCCTGCTCGACGTCGACATGCCGGCGCTGGACGGTTTCGCCGTGTGCCGCGAAATTCGCCGGCTGGAAACGGACAGCGTGGTGCCGATCATCATGGTCACCGGCGGCGACGAACTCGAATCGGTGACCCACGCCTACGAGGTGGGCGCCACCGACTTCGTCTCGAAACCGATCAACTGGCCCATCCTCGGCCACCGCGTGCTGTACGTGCTGCGCGCCAGCGACGCCATTGCCCGCCTGCGCATCGCCGACGCCCACAACCGCGCCGTGCTGGCGGCCATCCCCGACACCTTTTTCCGCCTGAACCGGGACGGCGTCTACCTCGACTACGAGCAGGGCCACGACGCCAGCGCGGTGTTCTCGGCGGCCGGCTGCGTCGGCAAGCACATCAGCGAAGTGCTGCCGGCCGACATTGCCGAGCGCCTGATGCAGCAAATGCACGCGGTGCTCGACAGCCAGCACATCCGTTCCGCCGACTACGAACTGACGCGGCAGGACGGCACGCTGCACTTCGAAACCCGCCTGGTGACCACCGGCAGCGACCAGGTGCTCGGCCTGGTGCGCGACATCAGCGAGCGCAAGCGCACCGAGGAACAGATCCGCCGCCTGGCCTACTGCGACAGCCTGACCGGCATCCCGAACCGCCAAGCCTTCCTGGAAACGCTGGAGCGCGAGCTGGCCCGCTCCAAGGCCGCCGACAAGAAATTCGCCGTGTTGTTCATGGACCTGGACGCCTTCAAGCGCATCAACGACACGCTCGGCCACAACGTCGGCGACCTGCTGCTGCAGGCGGTCTCGGAGCGGCTGCGCGACACCATCCGGCCGCGCGACCTGGTCGCGCGCAACGAGCAGGACAACAACCTGGCGCGCCTGGGCGGCGACGAGTTCACCATCCTGATCCCCGACCTGGAGCGGGTCGAAAACGCGCTCAACGTGGCGCACCGCGTCAAGGAGGCGATGCGCCGCTCCTTCCTCATCGACGACCACGAAATCTTCGTCACCGCCAGCATCGGCATTTCGCTGTATCCGCAGGACGGCGACGACTGCACCTCGCTGCTGAAGTACGCCGACACGGCGATGTACCACGCGAAGAACTGCGGCAAGAACAACGCCAAGCTGTACAGCTCCTCGCTGACGATGCAGATCATGAGCCACGTCAAGCTCGAGGTGGGTTTGCGCAAGGCGCTGAAAAACGACGAGCTGTACCTGCTATACCAGCCGCAGATCGACGTGCAGAGCGCGCAAATCGTCGGCGTCGAGGCGCTGGTGCGCTGGCGCCACCCCGAGCACGGCATCATCTCGCCGAACGACTTCATCCCGCTGGCCGAGGATACCGGCCTGATCGTGCCGATCGGCGAATGGGTGCTGCGCACCGCCTGCCTGCAGGCGAAGAGCTGGCAAAGGAACGGCAAGCGGGCGCTGCGCATGGCGGTGAACCTGTCGGCCAAACAATTCAAGGACGAGAACCTGACGCAGATCGTCATGTCGGCGCTGGCCGACACCGGGCTCGACGCGCGCTTGCTGGAACTCGAACTGACCGAGGGCACGCTGATGGACGACGCCAGGGCCACCCTGGTGACGCTGGAGCAGCTGCGGGCGATCGGCGTGTACCTGTCGATCGACGACTTCGGCACCGGCTACTCGTCGATGAACTACCTGAAGCGCTTCGACGTGCGCGCGCTAAAGATCGACAAAAGCTTCATCAGCGGCCTGCCGCAGGATTCGGAGAACGCCGCCATCACCCGCGCCATCATCGCCATGGCGCACGGGCTGCGCATGGTGGTGGTGGCCGAGGGCGTCGAAACGGACGAGCAACTGCAACTGCTCGAGCAATACGGCTGCGACATGGTGCAGGGCTACTTCCTGGGGCATCCGTTGCCGCACGAATCGATCACCCTGATGCTCAACAACCAGGCGGCGTTGACGGCGGCGCCGCAGCTGAACCTGTGGGGCCAAGTTTAGGGGCAACGATGAAGTCGACCGGGTTTCGGGGGGCGGGGTTGGCCCCCCGGAGACCCCCCGCCCCCCCCCAACCCAACCCCCTCCCACACCCCCCCCCCGCGCCCCACCCACCCCACCACCCCCCCCCTCCCCCCAACCCCCAC
>NZ_JBJXIB010000059.1:0-35073 GCF_046115965.1 Janthinobacterium sp. CG_23.3
GGCGGGGCGGTTTTGGTGGCATGCACGCATGATGCGTTATCCACGATTCGTTTACAACAACTTTCTACGCTGTACGCTCAGGCTGAATAGTCACGCGGTAACGACAACAGCAAAGAAAGCGGCAAAGGCTCCAGCCAGGCCAGCAACAAGGACGACGACAAATCGCGCGGTAATCAAGCCGGCAGCAAGGGCGGCAACAATCAAAGCGACACCAGCAACCGCGGTTTTGCGTCGATGGACCCTGAGCAGCAGCGTGAAATCGCAGCCGAAGGCGGCCGCGCCGCCCACGCCGCAGGCACCGCGCACGAGTTCACCTCGGAAGAGGCGCGCAAGGCCGGCGCAATGAGCCATAAGAACGACGGCAACCAGCAAAGCGATTCGGACGAAGGCGGTTCGCGCGGCAAGTCGGGCGGCAACCAAGGTAGTTCCGGCGGCAACCAAGGCAGTTCCGGCAGCTCCTCGGGCTCGGGCAAGTCGAGCGCTTCTTCAAGCTCTGGCAAGTCCGGTGGCTCCGGCTCCAAAAGCTAGTTAGCGGCGCCGGTTTCGTAGGTCGGGTTAGCCCGTTCGGGCTTAACCCGACTGGCGTCGGCATCTGCTCGGCGCTGGATTACGCTTCGCTAATCCGACCTACGAAATTTCAATTTAGTGACATCCCGGAACAATCTCAGCCAACGAGTGAAATACCGGCAAGTCGAGTTGGCGTGCGATGTCGACCATCGCGTCGGCGCCGGTGGAGGCGCCACCGACCCGCAGCACGGCGTCGCAACTGCCGAGCAGGCGCGTCGCGTGCGCGTGGAAGATGCGCTCGAAAGCCGCGTCGCCCACCGGGGCCGAGCCGGCCAGCTTCAGCAGCGGCAACGCCAGCCATTCGCCCAGCACCGGCATGTGGCCGGCCTGGTACAGCGGCAGCGCGAACGCTTCCATCGCCGCCACGTTGGCCGCCATCAGCGCCGGGTCGTCGCCGCTGCCGGAGCGGTAGGGACCGGCGATCAAAATCATCATCCCATCCTTGCGCGGTGCCGGCGGCGGCAGCAGGTGCAGCTGCGCGTATTGCAGCAGCATGATGGTTTTGCCGTCGGCGATACGGCCGTCGGCTACCATCTGCAGCGCCTGCTCCAGCGGCAGTTCCAGCACTTCGATGTCTTCCCCTTCCGCCACCACGCCACCGCCGTCGCCGGCACGCGCGCCGGGCTCGTATTCTGCGACGAAGAAATACAGCTTTTCGGTGACCGAGCCGGGGCTCATGAAGGCTTCAAAAACCTTGCGCACCTCGGCCACGCGGTAGCCGGTTTCTTCCTCGACTTCGAGTTTGATGCGCTCTTCCGGGCTGGCCTGGTCGAGCAGGCCGGCGGCCGTTTCGATCAAGAAGCCGTCGTGGCCGTTGCCGTAGGTGGGGAAGCGGAATTGGCGGATCAGGATCACGCTGCGGCGGGCGCAGTTGTATAGCAGGATAGTGGCGCCGTTGCCGCGGTCGTAGGTTTCGCGCGTTTGGGTTTGCCACGCGCCGTCGCGGCGCAGGTAGTCGAAGGTGGTTTTTTGCAGCAGGTACCAGTCGTGGGACAGGGTTTCGACCTTGTGGATTTTGACTCTATTGTCTTGCATGCTGTGCTCCGGTAGGTGGGCTTGGCGTTGGAGGGCCAATGCGCGCTTGTGCCCGGCAAAGATATCATGCAATATCGTGCAATCTCAAGATTATTCATGCAAACATACTATGCTGACACGCCAACGCAAACAACATCTGCTGGAACTGCTCAAACGCGACGGCCAAATCGTCGCCAAGTTGCTGAGCGAACAATTGGGCCTGTCGGAGGACACGATACGCCGCGATCTGCGCGAGCTGGCCAGGGAGGGGTTGCTGCAGCGGGTGCACGGCGGCGCCCTGCCCGCCTCGCCGGCGATGGCGCCGTTCGCCGCGCGCCAGGGCATTTCCAGCGACGCCAAGCCGGCCATCGGCCGCGCCGCCGCCGCCATGATTTTGCCGGGGCAGGTGGTCTTCATCGACGGCGGCACCACCGCCGTGCAACTGGTGCGCCAGTTGCCGGCGGACTTGCGTGCCACCGTGGTTACGCACAGCCCGTCGATTGCGCTTGAGCTGGTCGAGCACGCCCACGTCGAGGTGATCATGCTCGGCGGGCGCCTATTCAAGCATTCCATCGTCGGCGTCGGCGCGGCCGCCATCGAGGCCATCGGCCGGGTGCGGGCCGACCTGTATTTCATGGGCGTGTCCGGCCTGCATCCCGAGGCCGGCATCACCACCGGCGATTTCGAGGAGGCCGCCGTCAAGCGCGCCCTGAGCAACGCCGCCGCCACAACCGTGGTGCTGGCCTCGCCGGAAAAGCTCAACACCGCGTCGCCTTACCTGATCGCGCCGCTGGCCCAGGTCAGCAGCATCGTCGTCAACGCCGACGTCGACGACGCTTTGCTGGCGCCGTACCGGGCGCTGGGCATTACCGTCACGCTGGCCTGACGGCGGCGCCCGCCCTCACACCACCAACAAGCCCTTTTTCTCGGCCGGGCCAAGCCGGGCGACGATGCCGGAATTAAATTCGAGGTAGTCGGCCTCGATACCGTCGCTGAAGATGACGCCGTTCTCGGCCATCTGCGAGGTCAGCGTCAGGCACGACCCGGCGCTGATTTTGCCAAACACCAGCGAGGCCGCCGAGGTCCGGCTGGGGAAGGGTTCGCGCACCGTGAAGTACAGGTAGTCGGCGTCCCACGGCGCCGGCGGCGCCGGCGCGCGCGCCGCGCCGCCCGGCGTCGCCTGCGCGGCGATGGCGCTGGCCCCGGCCAGCAGGCTTTTCAGCCAGCCGGTCGATCCCAATCCAGTGGAGACGATGACGCCGCTCGACGATTGCTGTTCCCGCGCCTCGTCCAGGCAGATCGTGTAGCGGGCGGAGGTGTGCGACTTCGGCCCGATAAAAATGTCGTTGACGCCGTACAGCGTCTGGCCGTTGTTCAGCGCCACCTTGGCCATCGTCACTTCCTGGATCTGGCGCCGGCCGGCGAACACCTGGGCGACGATGCCGGCCAAGTCGGCCACGCCGAACGGCAACAACACGCCGTCCCAACGCTTGGGGTCGGGATTGACGCCGATCAACGGTTGCCCGTCCAGATATTTCAGCGTATTAGCGACCAGGCCGTCCTGCCCCAGCGCGACGACGACGTCTTGCGGGCCGAACAGGAAGTTGGGCAGGAAGGCGCGCTCGACCACCTGCACGCGGCTCAACTGTTGCAGCGTGGTTTCCGCTTCGCGCACGCAGCGCTGGTAGGTGTCGTGCTCGACCAGATAGTCGGAAAAATCGGCGCCCAGATGCTCGATATAGAACTTGGCCTGGCCAACGGTGTTGTATTGGGCCACCAGGTTCTCCAGGCGCGTCTTGCGCGTGACCAGAATGGTCTTGTTTTCGGTGTGGCGGCGCATCGCGTTCACCGGACCGGACTGTCGATGACTTCCCGCAACAAATCGGGCGTCACGTTGAGCTGGCCGATGCGCTCGGCCTTCTCGGCCAGTTCGTGGAAGGCCAGCGCGATCAACTGGCCGGGCTGCATGCCGGACATCGCCAACGCTTGCAGGATCTTCGGATCGACGCCGGCGTAGGCTCGCATCAACACGCCGGCCGCGTGCGCCTTGACGTCCGCTTCGCGCTTGGCGTTGTCCATCGCCAAGGTCACCAACTGCGTATTTTGCCCCTCCAGCGCAATCTTCGCCGTCATCTCGGCCTGCTGCAATTCATGCTGCTTGTGCTGGATGCTGCGCTCCGCCTCCATCTGCGTTTCGCGGATCTGGCGCTGCTTGGTTTCCACGGCGATCTCGGTGTTGAGTTCATTCTCCTTGATGCGCCGCTCCTGCTCGACCGCCGCGTTGCGGCGCGCGTAGACCGCCTCGTCCGCTTCGCGCAAGATCTGTTCGCGCGCCTGCGCCTCCAGTGCGCGCGCGGTCTCGGGCGTGGGCTTGATCGCCAGGAAGGACAAGCCGAGGATCTCGACGCCCAGCGCCTGCAATTCGGCGCTGCCTTTGACGCTCTGCGTCACCAGCGTGGCCAGCGTGTCGGTGGCGCGCAAGGCTTCGCGCAGCGGCAGCTCTTGCAAGCCTTTGCGCGTGAGCACCTTGGCGACGTTGATGATGCGCTGCGACAGCTTTTGCGGATCGTCGGAAATGTACTGTTGCGTGACCGGATCGATCGAGAAATTGAGCAGGCCGGCGATTTTTTTCGGATCGGTGATGCGGTACGTGACCTGGCCCTGCACCGTGATGAGCTGAAAGTCGGCCGAGCTTTCCTCGAAGATGAAGGGAACGTCTTCGCTGCCCATCGGTACCGCCACCAGGGCGGCGGTTGGCGTGTAGTAGAAGAACGCCAGGCCGGCGCCCTCGCGGACGAGCACGCCTTTCTTGTATTGCAACACATGGGTACTCGGCTGGAACTTGATGAATTTGAGGGTGAACATGGGGCTTACCTCCGGTTATTTTCAATGGGGATCAACGGGAACACCAACGGCGCCTCTTGGCTTGGTTTTCAGCGCCGCCGGCCCGCGAACTTCAACAATTACAAGCCGCGGGAAAGCAGCGCCAGCTGCGCGCGCAGGGCCGGCTTCAATCGGTACAACTGCGCCGGACGGTGCGCGCCGCCCACTTCCATCTGTCCCTCGACCGCTTCGAGCATGCCCATCTCCGTCATCTTGCGGCGGAAACTGACCTTGTTGAGCGGCTCGCCCATCAGCGCCTCGTAGATGCGCTGCAATTGCGGCAAGGTGAACGTGTCGCCGGCCAGGTAGCAGGGCAAGGACGAGTACTGGCTCTTGCTGCGCAGCCGCGCCACCGCCGTGTCGATGATGGCCTGGTGGTCGAACGGCAGGTTCATCAGTTGGTCGACGCTGCGCAATGCCACGTCGGGGTGCCCGGCCCCGGCGATGACGTCGTGCGACACCAGCGCGTAGTGGGCGATCGACATCGACCAGCCGCGCGGGTCGCGCACCGGCCCGGAAAACGTCGCCAATTGCCCCAGGTACGGCGCGTCGATGCCGGTCTTTTCTTTCAACACGCGCAAGGCGGCGGCCTGAGCGTCGGCGTCCTCCCGCACATGCACGAAGCCGCCGGGCAAGGCCAGCACGTCCTTATACGGGTCGCGGTCGCGCTTCAGCAAGGCCACGTGCAAAGCGCCGTCCTTGATAGTCAGCAAAATCACGTCTACGGTACAGATCACGTCATTCATCTTCCACTCCGGTGCAAAAGCCACTTAGTTCGATACTTATACTAAGTCTACACGGAAAATCGCCGGCACGTAGATAAACCTGGGGCCGAACTCCAGTCCCATGAGAAATATCAAATTAGTTAGTTGCACAAATAAACTAAGTAACCTACACTACACTCACTGCCAACCACCGGAGATCCACATGAGACGCAACCTTCACCTGCTCGTCATCGATCCGCAAAACGATTTTTGCGACTTGCCCGAAAGCTATTTGGCGCCGCGTCCGCTCGGCGGCATCGAGGCGCCGGCGCTGCCGGTGGCCGGCGCCCACGCCGACATGCTGCGCATTGCCGAGCTGGTCAACCGCGGTCGCCAGGGCCTGTCCGGCATCAGCGTTACGCTCGACACGCACCAGCGCGTCGACATCGCCCACCCCACGTTCTGGTTCGACGCCCAAGGCGCGACCGTGCCGCCCTTCACCGAAATCAGCGCCGCCGACGTGCGCGCCGGCACATACGCGCCGCGCAACAAGGACGCGCTGCCACGCACCTTGGCCTATCTGGACACGCTCGAAGCGAGCGGGCGCTACCGCTTGATGGTTTGGCCGGTGCACTGCGAAATCGGCTCGTGGGGCCACAACATCCACGCCGACGTGCGTGCCGCCTGCAACGGCTGGCAGGACGCCGGGCTGGGCGTGGTCAACATGGTGGCCAAGGGTAGCAACCCGTGGACCGAGCACTATTCCGCCGTGCTGGCCGAGGTGCCGGACCGCGACGACCCGGCCACGCAGTTGAACCAGGGCCTGATCGATACGCTGGCGCGGGCCGACCGCGTCTACATTTGCGGCGAAGCAAGCAGCCATTGCGTCAAAGCCACCACCGAGCACATCGCCGCCAATATCGGCGCCGAAAACCTGTCTAAGCTGGTGTTGCTGACCGACTGCATGAGTCCGGTTGGCGGCTACGACGCGCAATACCAGGGTTTTGTCCGCGCCATGCTGGCGCTGGGCGTGCGGACGGCCGGCGCCGCCGACGCCTTGCCGGAATTGCTATCGAACGCGCAACGCTAATAAAACCAATTATCCTGTCAGACCTTGTCGAAGCCACAACACGAATCTGGACCCAATATGCAACCCATCGTCAACAGCCTGCTCGAAACCGACCTCTACAAATTCACCATGTGGCAGGCGCTGCTGCACAGCCATCCGGGCGCCGAAACCGAGTACGCCTTCGTCTGCCGCAACACGCCGGCCTACCCGCTGGCCGAGCTGAAAGCCGACGTCGAGCATGAACTCGACCAGTTGTGCGCGCTGAGCTTCGCCGAGGACGAGCTGGACTACCTGCGCTCGCTGCGCTACATCAAAAGCGATTTCGTCGACTTCCTGACGATCTTCCGCTTCCAGCGCAAATTCATCACCGTCGACTGCGACGGACCGACGCTGCGCATCGTCGCCAAGGGTCCGCAGGTGCACGTGATGGGCTTTGAAATTTTCGTCCTCTTCATCGTCAACGAGCTGTACTTCCGCCGTTTCGAGCAGGAGCCGCTGCTGGCCGAGGCGCGCCGCCGCCTGGCCGACAAAGTCGAGCTGCTGCGCGCCTTCGGCGCCGAGCCGGGGCGCAAGCACCCGTTCGAATTCTTCGACTTCGGCGTGCGCCGCCGCTTTTCCGGCGCCTGGCAGGACGAAGTCGTCGCCACGCTGGCGCGCGCCGTGCCGCGGTACTTCAAGGGCACCTCGAACGTCTACCTGGCCAAGAAATACGACCTGGTGCCGATCGGCACGATGGCCCATGAATACCTGCAATCGTACCAATCGTTCGGCGTGCGCCTGCGCGACTTCCAGAAGGCCGCGCTGGAGGACTGGGTGCAGGAATACCGCGGCGACCTGGGCACCGCGCTGACCGACGTGGTCGGCATGGACGCCTTCCTGGCCGACTTCGACCTGTACTTCGCCAAGCTGTTCGACGGCCTGCGGCACGACTCCGGCGACCCGGTGGTGTGGGGCGAAAAGGCGCTGGCGCACTACGCCACGCTGCGCATCGACGCCAACACCAAGCGCCTGGTGTTCTCCGACGGCCTCGACCTGGAAGCGGCGTTCGCGCTGTACCGCCACTTCGCCGACCGCTGCATGACCGGCTTCGGCATCGGCACCAACCTGAGCAACGACACCGGCGTGGCGCCGCTCAACATCGTCATGAAACTGATGAGCTGCAACGGCCAGCCGGTCGCCAAGCTGTCCGACTCGGCCGGCAAAACCCTGTGCAAGGACGAGACCTTCCTGGCCTACCTGCGCCAGATCTTCCGCCACGCCGCCGCCTGAACCAAAGGGAAAATTATGCTCAAGCTCGCCATCGCCCAGCTGAACTACACCGTCGGCGACTTCGCCGGCAACGCCGCCGCCACCGAGCGCCACATGGCCGGCGCCGCCGCCGCCGGCGCCGACATCGTCGTCTTCTCCGAGCTGTCGCTGTGCGGCTACTACCCGGCCGACCTGCTCGAAGACGCCGCCTTCCTGGGCCGCCTCGACGACGCGTTGGCCCAGGTAATCGACGCCTCGCGCCGCGTGCCCTCGCTGGTCACGGTGCTGGGCACCGTGCGCCGCAACAGCGGCCCCGGCAAACCGCTGTACAACGCGCTGCTGGCGATCCAGGACGGCGCCGTGGTGGCCGAATACTACAAACAGCTGCTGCCGACCTACGGCATCTTCGACGAGCGCCGCCACTTCGAGCCGGGCCCGGAAGGCGCCTGCCTGCTCGACGTCGCCGGCCACCGCATCGGTTTCATGGTCTGCGAGGACGGCTGGAACGACGCCGGCCGCGACTACCTGGTCAACCCCTTCACCGCGCTGCGGGCGGCCAAGCCGGAACTGGTCATCAGCATCAACGCCAGCCCGTCCGACATCGGCAAGCGCCAGCAGCGCCACGACCTGTTCCGCGCCGCCGCCGAGCGCACCGGCCTGCCCGTCCTGTACGTCAACCAGGTCGGCGGCCAGGACCAGCTGGTGTTCGACGGCGCCTCGTTCGCCGTCGCGCCGGCGCAAGGCGTGGCGTTCGAAGCGCTGCGCTTCCAGGAAGACTGCCAGGTCATCGGTTTCGCCGACGGCCGCTTCAGCGACGCCGACGGCGCCGCCCTGGCCGCGCCGGACCCGGCCGGCCTGTCGGTGCCCGACTTCACCCGCCGCCAGATCGTGCTGGGCCTGCAGGACTACGCGCGGCGCTGCAACTTCACCCAGGCGGTGGTCGGCTCGTCCGGCGGCATCGACTCGGCGCTGACCTTGGCGCTGGCGGTCGAGGCGCTCGGCGCCGACAACGTATTCGCCATCACCATGCCGTCGGCCTACTCCAGCGAAGGCTCGGTGTCGGACTCGGTGGCGCTGTGCGACAAGCTCGGCATCAAGCTCTACACCCACCCCATCCTGGCGCTGGTGGAGAGCTACCGCGACGGCTTCGGCGCCGCCTTCGACCAGCCGCTGCAAGGCCTGTCGCTGGAAAACCTGCAGGCGCGCGTGCGCGGCACCATCCTAATGGAATACTCGAACACCTTCGGCGCGCTGCTGCTCACCACCGGCAACAAGAGCGAAATCTCGGTTGGCTATTGCACGCTGTACGGCGACACCAACGGCGGCCTGGGCCTGATCGGCGACCTGTATAAAACCGAGGTGTACGCGCTGTCGCGCCACGTCAACGAGCACGCCGGCCGCGAAATCATTCCCGAGGCGGTGCTGACCAAGCCGCCGTCCGCCGAACTGGCGCCGGGCCAGCAAGACACCGACAGCCTGCCGCCCTACGAGGTGTTGGACGACATTCTGAAGTGGCACATCGAAGGCAAGCGCCTGCCGCAAGCCGAAGCGGCGGCCGCCGGCGGCTTCGTCGACGCGCTGCTGGTCCGCGACGACGGCCGCAAGCTGGTCGCGCGCATCCTCGGCATGGTCGCCCGCAACGAGTACAAGCGACGCCAGGCGCCGCCGATCATCCGGGTGCGTTCGCGCGCCTTCGGCAGCGGCCGCCAAATGCCCATCACCGCGAAATATTAAAGAAAGCGCCCCACTATGAACACCCAGGCAAACGCCGACGCCGCCGTCCTGATCGGCCGCTTCCAACCCTTCCACAACGGCCACGCCAGCCTGCTGCGCATGGCGCTCGACGCCGCGCCCAAGGTCGTCGTGGTACTCGGCTCGTCGTTCCACGCCCGCAGCGCGAAGAACCCGTTCACCTGGCAGGAACGCGCCGCCATGATCGCCGCCACGCTGCCGGCGCACGAGCGCGAGCGGGTCTCCTTCGTCGCCGTGCGCGACTACTACGAGGACGCGCGCTGGGCCGGCGTGGTCGGCAAAAAAGTCACACAATGCGCGGCCGGCGCGAAACGCATCGTCCTGGTCGGCTACCTCAAGGACAGCTCCAGCCAGTACCTGAACCATTTCCCGCAATGGCGGGAAATCTTCGTCAGCGACGCCGCCGACATCCACGCCACGCAGATCCGCCGCGTGCTCTTCGAAGCCGAAGACATCGACGTCTCGCTGGCCGCGCTGGACGCGCTGGTGCCGGCGGCGGTGCGCCAATACCTGCGCGCGTGGACCCTGCTGTCGGCCTACGCGCCGCTGCTGCTGGAACACCGCGCGGTGCAAGCCTACAAGGCCGCCTGGAGCGTGGCGCCGTACGCGCCGATCTTCGCCACCGTCGACGCGCTGGTCAAGACCGCCGGCCACGTGCTGCTGGTCGAGCGCGGCGCCCACCCCGGCAAAGGGCTATGGGCGCTGCCGGGCGGCTTCGTCGAACAGCACGAACGCCTGCTGCAGGGCGCGCTGCGCGAACTGGCCGAGGAAACCGGCCTGGCCGTGCTGGGCGCGACGCTGGCCGAGTCGCTGGTCGACGTCAAGGTGTTCGACCACCCGTCGCGCAGCCTGCGCGGGCGCACCATCACGCACGCCCACTACTTCGACCTGAAAACCGAGCAACTGCCGGCGGTCGAAGGCGCCGACGACGCCGCCCAGGCCTGCTGGATACCGCTTGCCGACCTGGCGGCGATGGAAGACCAGTTCTTCGAGGACCACTTCCACATCCTCAACCACTTCCTGCGGCTGACGCACGAAGATTGAGATTAAATATGTTGTAAATATATTAGAGTCATATTAATATCTCCTTCAGTGATCCATTTCCCAACTGAAGGAGTAAAGCAATGGCGACGACGAAGTGGCAGGGCGTGTTCCCGGCGGTAACGACGAAGTTCAAAGAAAACGAAGACTTGGACCACGCCGAGATGGAGCGGCACTTCGCCTTCCAGATCGACAACGGCGTGCACGGGCTGGTCACATGCGGCTCGCTGGGCGAGGCCAGCACCCTCTCCTTCGAGGAAAAGCTGGAGGTGACGAAGACCGCGCTGGCGGTGGCCGACAAGCGCGTGCCGGTGCTGGTCAACGTCTCCGAAACGCGCACCCGCAACGCCTGCCGCTTCGTCGAGCAGGCCGCCGCCATGGGCGTGCAAGGCTTCATGGTAATGCCGTCGGTGCTGTACGCGGCCGACGCGCGCGAGGCCAAGGACAACCTGCGCACCATCGCCAAGGCGGCCCAATTACCGATCATGGTGTACAACAATCCGGTCACCTACAAGGTCGACCTGACGGCGCAGGACTTCCTCGACCTGGCCGACTGCGAATGGCTGGTGGCGATCAAGGAATCGAGCGACAACGTGCGCCGCATCACCGACCTGCGCAACGCCCTGGGCCAGCGCTACCAGCTGTTCATGGGCGTCGACGACCTGTCCTTCGAAGGGCTGGCGGTGGGCGCCGACGGCCTGCTGGCCGGGCTGGTGGTGGCCTTCCCGAAAGAGACCGTGGTACTGTACCAACTGATGAAAGCCAAGCGCTGGGACGAGGCGCTCAAGCTATACCAATGGTTCATGCCGCTGATGCACCTGGACGTATCGAACAAACTGGTGCAGAACCTGAAACTGGTTGAAACGCTGGTCGGCGTCGGCAACGAAAACGTGCGCCGGCCGCGCCAGCCGTTGAGCGGTGCCGAGCGCGAACGCGTGACGGCAACCGTCCGCGCGGCGCTGGAGACGCGGCCCGATTTGGGCAACTTGCTGTAGACAGGCGACGACGCCGGCCGCGCGCGGCGCGCCGGCGCCGCCCACCGCCGGCAACGGCGCCACCTGACGGGACTGACTCAAGCATACCAATGACAGAGCAAAACCGACACGAGGACAGCGCCGGCGGCGACGCGGCGCGGCTGCTGCTGGCGTCGCTGGCCGACAACGCCTGCTTCGCCGCACCGCTATTCGACCTGCTGCCAGACGTCGTCTTCTTCGTCAAAGACAAAGAAAGCCGCTACGTGCTGGTGAACCAAACGCTGGCCAGCCGCTGCGGCATGCGCGACAAGGCGGCGATGGTAGGCCGCCACACCGCCGAGGTATTCCCGGCCGCCTACGCCTGCACCTACCTGGCGCAGGACCGCGCCGTGCTGGCGGGTGGAGCGGAGATACGCGACCGGCTGGAACTGCACCTGTACCCGGACCGCGACCCGGGCTGGTGCATGACCCACAAAATGGCGCTGCGCGACAGCGCCGGCGCCATCGTCGGCCTGACCGGCATCTCGCGCGACCTCAACATGCCGGACCAGGAACACCCGGTGTACCGGCGCATCTCGGCGGCGGCCAACCACATCCTGGAAAACTACGAACAACCGATCCAGCTGGCCGACCTGGCGCGCATCGCCAAACTATCGGCGTCGCAGATCGAGCGCTACTTCCACCGCATCTTCCAGCTGACGCCGCGCCAAATGATCATCAAAACCCGGCTCGACGCGGCCACCGCACTGCTGGCCGGCGCGCAAAACATCACCGACATCGCCGTCGCCTGCGGCTACCACGACCACAGCGCCTTCACCCGCCAATTCAAGGAAAAAGTCGGCGTCACCCCGAGCCAATACCGCGCCGCCAACAAAGTCTGACCGCAACAGTGGACGTCGACGCTTTTTCTATTCGGCGTCGGCGAGGAGGCTGGCGATGCGCGCCGGCGCCAGCGGCATGCGCGCGGCGTCTTTGCTCCAGCCGTAGAGCGTTGCGGCGGCGCCGCCGCAGACGCGGCCCTGGCACGCGCCCATGCCGCAGCGGGTGTGCAGTTTGGCGCTGCGCCAGTCGGCGTGAGGCGCCAGTTCGCCGTGCCGTACGTCTTCGCAGCGGCAGACGATGGTGTCGGCCTCGCACAGGCCGCGCAGTTCGGGCCGCAGCGCGAAGGCGCCGGCCAGGCGGGCGGCGAAGCGGCGCCCGCGCGCGCGTTGCGCCAAGTGGCGGGCGGCCCGCGCCAGGTCGTCGACGGCGGCCAGGCCGGCGATGCGCCCTTCCACCAGCGCCAGGTCGACGCCGCCGACGCCGGTGCTTTCGCCGGCGCAGTAGATGTCGGGCCGCGAGCTTTGCTGCCAGCGGTCGACTTGGACGGCGCCGTCCGCCGTCGCGCAGCCGAGCGCCTCCGCCAGTTCCAGGTTGGGCAGCAGGCCGTAGCCGCAGGCCAGGTAGTCGCAGGCGAGTATCCGCCGGCTCGCGCCGGTTTGCAGCGTGACTTCGCGCAGTTGGCCGTCGCCGCCGGCCGCGCTGATGTAGGCGCCGCTGTGGTAGGGCACTCCGTTCAGTTGGCGCCGCAGTTGCAACGCCTGGTGCAGTTTGCCGGGCGTGCCGAACAGCGCCAGCGCGAACCGCGCCAGCCGCCGCAGCGGCGCTTGTTCGACGATTGCCAGCACGTGCGCGCCGCGTTCGCGCAGGGTTGCGGCGACCGCCAGCAGCAACGGCCCGGAGCCGGCCACGACGATGCGTTTGCCGGCCACCGGATAGCCGCCTTTGACCAGCGCCTGCAGGCCGCCGGCGCCGGTCACGCCCGGCAGGGTCCAGCCGGGGAACGGCAGCAGCCGTTCGCGCGCGCCGGTGGCGACGATCAGGCGCCCGTAGTGCAGCGTTAGCGCGCTGTCGGGCGTTTCGACCAGCAGTTGTTTCGGGCCGGACGGATACAGCACCCGCGTCTGGGCCAGCATGTGGACGTTGTCGGCGGCGCGCAGCGCGGCCGACAATGCGACGGCGCGCGCGTCCTTGCTGCGCTGCGCTCCGCCGCGCCAGATCTGGCCGCCGGTCAGCGGGTTGTCGTCGAGCACGCCGACCCTGGCCCCGGCCATGGCGGCGGCGTGCGCGGCGGCCAGGCCGGCCGGACCGGCGCCAATGACCAGTACGTCGAAATGCAGCTTCATGCCGTTTTCTCCATCGCCGTTTGCACGCGCATGCCGGGCGCGCACAGGGTCTGGCAGGCCAGCCGGTGCGCGCGCCCGTCGATGGTGACGCGGCATTCCTGGCATACGCCCATGCCGCACACGGGCGCGCGCGGCATGCCGCCGACCGAGAACCGGGTGGCGCCGACGCCGGCGATGGCGATGGCCGCGGCGACGCTACTGCCGGCCTCCACCCCGACGCCGCGGCCGTCGATGGTCAGTTCGATGCGCTTGCGCTCAACCATGGGCGGCCAGTTGCGCGAACCGCGCCGGCAGGTAGGGCGCGGCGGCGATGGGCGCGGCCGAACCGCACAGTTGCGCCGCCAGCAGTTGCGCGGTGGCCAGCGAGGTCGTGATGCCCAGTCCCTCGTGGCCGGTCGCCAGCCAGACGTTGCGGCGCGCCGGGTGCGGGCCGATCAGCGGCAGGCCGTCCGCGCTGGCGGCGCGCAGGCCGGTCCAGCAGCGCAGCGCGTGCAGTTGCGCCAGCCCGGGCAGGTAGTCGGCGGCGCGCGCCAGCATGCGCCGCAGCAGGCGCGGGTCGACGTCGCGGTCGTCGTTGTCGAACTGGCGCGAGGAGCCGATCAGCAGTTGCCCGGTCGGGCGCGGCTGGACGTTGAAGGCGACCGATTCGCCGCTGGCGGCGTGCGCGCTTTTGATATAGCCCAGCTCGACCAGCTGGTGCCGGACGAAACCGGGATAGCGGTCGGTGATCATGAGGTGGCCTTTTTTCGGCCGCAGCGGCAGTTCCGGCAGCAGCGCGGCGGCGCCGACGCCGTTGGCGACGACCACCATGCCGGCGTCGATGCGCGCGCCGTTGTCGAGCGTGACGCCGTGTTGCGTGAGGCCGCGCACGCGCTCGCGCAGCAGGCCGGCGCCGCGCGCGCAGGCCCGGTCGAGCAGGATGTGCGCGCTCTTGGGCGGGTACACGACGGCGTCGCCGCCGACGCGCAGGCCGCCGGCCAGGCCGGGGCGCAGGCGCGGCTCGCACGCGGCCAGCGCGGCGGCGTCGAGCAGTTCGCAGGCGACGCCGGCGTCGCCGAGCAGCGCCTGCTTGGCGCGCGCCGCCGCCAGTTCCTCGTCGTCGGCGGCGACCCAGATGGTGCCGCACTGGCTGTATTCGTGGCGCCGCGGCGCGTCGGCGACGAAGCGGCGCCACAGTTCCAGCGAATAGCGCGTCAGCGCCAGCTCGGCCGGGTTGTCGTCCATCGCCACCAGGTGGCCCATGCCGGCGGCGGTGGCGCCGCCGCCCACGGTGCCGGACTCGATGACGAGCACGCGCAGGCCGCGCGCCGCCAGTTCATCGGCGCAGGCGGCGCCGACGATGCCGGCGCCGATCACCAGCACGTCGGCGCCCGCCGTCACCGAATGCCCCAGACCAGCGCGTCTTCCGGGTCCAGCAGCAGCGTCGCCTCGGCGCTGACGTGGGCGCGGCCGCGGATGCTTGGCAGCACGCGCCCGCCGTCGAGCCGGTAGCTGGCCTCGAACACGCTGCCGATGATGCTCTCCTGGCGCCAGATAGCGCCCGGGGCCAGCTTCGCGTCGGCGGCCAGGCAGGCCACCTTGGCGCTGGTGCCGGTGCCGCAGGGCGAGCGGTCGTAGGCTTTGCCCGGGCACAGCACGAAGTTGCGGCTGTCGACGCCGGGCGTGGCCGAGGGCGCGAACAGTTCGACGTGGTCGACCAGCGCGCCGTCGGCGCCGCGCACGCCGGCCTGCTCCAGCGCCTGGCGGGTGCGCCAGGCGAAGTCGGTCAGCGCGTCGACGTTCGACACGTCCAGCCGCAGGCCATGTTCGGCCACCAGGAAAAACCAGTTGCCGCCCCAGGCCACATCGCCGACCACGCGACCGTGGCCCGCCACCTGCAGCGCCACGCCCTGGTGCAGGCGGTACGCCGGGACGTTGTGCACGGTGACGCCGCCGTCCTCGTGCAGCTCGCATTCGACCACCCCGACCGGCGTCTCGACGCGGTGGCGGCCGGCGCCGATGCGGCCCAGGTAGGCCAGCGAGGCGATGCAGCCGATCATGCCGTGGCCGCACATGCCGAGGTAGGCGGTGTTGTTGAAGAAAATGACGCCGGCCGTGCAGCCGGGGTCGTGCGGTTGGCACAACAGCGCGCCGACCATGACGTCCGAGCCGCGCGGCTCGCAAACGATGGCCGAGCGCAGCTGGTCGTGGTCGCGCCGGAAGCGCTCCAGGCGCTCGGCCAGCGGGCCGTCGCCAAGGTCGGGGCCGCCGTCCAGTACCAGCCGGGTCGGCTCGCCGCCGGTGTGGGTATCGAGTATCGAGATCTTTTTCATAGGCTCAGATTAAAGGAGTTCATCGCGGCTGTCTTGGCCCGAAAGCCAAGTGGAAAATGACGATTTCAGCATAGCCGCGGGGTCAGCCGTCGATCACCTTGCGGGCGAACGATTCCAGGTAGTCCATCAGCGCGTCGGCGCCGGCCACCGCGGCGTCGGCGTCGGCGGCGGCGATGGCTTCAGCCAGTTGTACATGGCAGGCGGCGCCCTGTTCGATGTCGCCCTCGTGCTGGAAGGCGTACCAGAAGCGCCGGCACTTGATCACCAGCGGCACCACCGCCGCCACCGCCGAGCGGTTGCGGCAGGCTTCATGGGTAACGTGGTCGAGCGCCTGGTCGGCCAGCATGTAGGCTTTCAAGTCGCCCTTGGCGGCGGCCGCGACCATCTTTTGCGCGCTCGCCAGGATCGCCTTGCGCAGCGCCGGCGCGGCCCGGCGCGCGGCGCTGGCGGCGATCAGGCGTTCCAGCACGCGGCGCGTTTCAATCAAAGTCAGGTGTTCGGCGGCCTCGATGGCGCTGACGGTCAGGCCGCGCCGCGGCAACTGGTCGATCAAGCCGTTGGCGACCATGCGCATCAGCGCCTCGCGCACCGGCGTGCGGCCCATGCCGGTGCCTTCGACCAGATCGGCTTCGACGATGGGCGCGCCGGGCTTCAGTTGCAGCGTCACGATCATGCTCTCGATGCGGTCGTAGGCGACATCGGCGGCGCGCGCCTTGGATGCGGGCGGCTTGCCGTCGGCGGGAATGAAGGTCATGGGGGGAGTGCTCCGGGGTAGCGGCTAAAAACCCATCATAATATATTCGCCGGATATTTAACACGGCCGCCGGCACAGCGAAACCGGGGACAGACCACGATTTCCGAGAAAGAGTTTCTCGGAAATCGTGGTCTGTCCCCGGTTTATAGGTTACGGCCAGATCGCCCGCAGCAGCGCCGCCAGGTGGTAGCCGCCCTTGATCAGCTGCGCCTTGGCCAGTGCCGAACTTGGCACAGGATAGTTTTGCGGCACCTCGAGCGCCCATACCTTATAGCTGTCGCCATTTTTTCCGGTTTGCAGACTGGTCTGGCCCGGCGTGACGTCGGCGTAGGCCAGTTTCGACGCTTGCAGCGCGTCGTCGGCCCACTGGTACGGCCAGCCCGCCGGCGCGCCGGTGTTGGCGGCGACGACGGGCTGGCCGCCGATGACGATCTGCGCGAACTGCTGCGGCGTGCGCGCGCCGACGCGGCGCATCGCGTAATCGACCACGGTGGTGTCCCAATACGAGTGGAAGGGCTTGGCCGTCGCTTTCGAGGCCGGACCGGCGTCGCCGTCCAGCGGCGCCGGAGCCGGCGGAATCAGGCCGGCGCTGGCGGCGGCCAGCTTGGCGTCGTCGAGCAGCAGGTTGTTGCCGCCGCGCGCGTCGAATATATTGGCCGCGTCGATCTGGCCGTGCGCGCCCGGCACCACGAAGCCGCCGTCCTTGCCGACGTAGGCGGCGCCCACGTGCAGCGGCAGGTGGATGTCGCCGGCCAGGTGGGTCAGCAACAGCAGCGCCTGGCGCCGGCTGAAACGGCGCGGGTTCGAGACGGCGTCGTCCCTGCCCTGCAGCACCGCGATGGTCTGCTTGAGCGTCTGCACGATGTCGTTGCCGGCGCTGCCGACGGCGCCGTCGTGGTAGTGCGCGTGCTGGAACGGGATGTCGGTGTAATGGTATTGGCTGTGCTTGGGGTTGGCCGCGGTGTACTCGAGCATCTCCGCCGTCTGCGCGCCGCAATACGTGCCCTTGACGCAGTCGGCCCAGACCGCGACCTTCTCCAGGCTCTCGCCGGCCTGCAGCAGGGCCGCCACCTGGCGCTGCGCATTCGAGCCCTTGATCAACTGGTCGGCGATGGCGCCGACGGCGCGGTGGCCGTGGTTGCCCCAGGCCGCCGCCGGGAACGGGGCGAACGCGCCGGCCAGCGCCAGCACGCATGCGCATGTCTTGATCATCTTGCTATCCTCATCAAAAAGCCGCGGCGCAGGCCGGCGCCGCTCATGCTCATTGCACCCGCTGGATGCGGCCGGCGGGCGCCGCGCGGCCGGCCGGCACGCCGGCCTGGTCGCGCTGGCTCAGGTAGTCGGTCAGCGCGTCGCCGTCGCGGATGCCGGTCAGGACCCGATCGCTGCCCTGCTTGAACATCGGAAAACTGTCGCCGCCCTCGGCCAGGAAGTTGTTCACCGCCACCCGATAAACCTTGGCATCCTCCAGCGGCGCGCCGTTCAGGCGCACGCTGCCGGGCAGCACGCGCTGGCCCTGCGCCCGCCGGGCGTCCCAACGGTAGGCAAAGCCGTCCGACACCTGCAACAGGCCGCGCGAGTCGGCCTTGTCCTGCACCCATTGCTGTTCGAGCAAGGCGCGGATTTGCGCGCCGCTCAGGCTCATCGTGACCAAGGTGTTGGCGAACGGCAGCACCATCTGGCATTGCCCCACCGTGCTGACCAGGTCGGCGCCGGCGTCGAGGTCTTTGCGTATGCCGCCATTGTTCATGAAGGCGATCTGCGCGCCGGCGGACCGGGTCGCCGCCAGCGCGGAGTCAGCCACCAGGTTGCCCAGCGCCGACTCGCCGGCGTCGTTGCGTTCGCGCGTGACGCTGGCCACGGCCAGCCGGGCCACCGGTTTCGACAGCACCGCCGCGCTGCGCTCCCTGACGCTCTTCAAATACTCTTCCATGACCAGGTCTGGCGGATAGGTGCCCTGGGTCATGACGACGTTGCGCGCGCTGGCCTCGCGCACGCTGTTGCTGACGGGATCGACGCTGAGCTTGATGCGCGAGAGCACGTGCCCGCCCATCTCGGCCTGGGTCACCAGGCGGCCGTCGACGCGGCAGGTGTAGCCGGTGTGCGAATGGCCGCTGACGACGACGCTGATGGCCGGGTCGAGGCGCTTGGCGATATCGACCACCGGGCCGCTCAGGTTGGCGCAGTCGGGCTGGTCGAAATAGTCGGCGCTGTGGCCGCCCTGGTGCACCAGCAGCACGAACACGCCGACGCCCTGCTCGCGCAACTCCGGCAGCACGCGGTTGACGGCGTCGGCCTCGTCGATGAATTCCAGGCCGGCGATGCTGGACGCCAGCACCACCGAGGCGGTGTCCTTGAGCACCGCGCCGATCAAGCCGATCTTAACCCCGCGCACCGTTTCAATCCGGTAGGCCGGCATGAAGGGCTTGCCGCTGGCGCGGTCGAGCACGTTGGCGGCCAGGTAGCTGAACTTGGCGCCGTGGAAAAACGGCTCGAACTGGCAGGCTTGTTGCGGCCGGGTCGAGACGCAGCCGCCTTCCTGCTGGCGCAGCAGTTCCAGGCGGCCTTGGTCGAATTCGTGGTTGCCGAGCGAGCTGGCGCGCAGGCCCAGCAGGTTCAGCGCGGCGATGCTGGGCTCGTCCGCCCACATCGACGACATCGCCGGGCTGCCGCCGACCAGGTCGCCGGCGCCGATCAGCAGCAGTTCGCGGTCCTCCTGGCGCCACGCCTGCAACGCCGCCGCCAACGTGTCGACGCCGCCGGCCTCGATGGTGTGCTGGGTCTTGTCGAGCACGCTGGTGTAGCGGAATTTACTGCTGTCGAGGTTGCCGTGGAAGTCGTTCAGCGCGACCAGGTTGATCTCCACCGGCGCGGTGGAGCGGCTGGCGCAGCCGGACAGGGCCAAAGCGAGGGCGACGGCGGCGGCGAGGGGGCGGAGGAAATTTGTCATGGTCTAGCCGGAAGGAATATTTTAAAAAACCAATAGGGTACATCAGCTGCGCCGGCGCCGCGCCCGGGGCGCCGACGCCGGCTTAAAAAAACGGCCGGTGTCGCCACCAGCCGTCGCCAAACTCACTCGATCACCGAGCTTAGAACTCGTACTTCAGCGTTGCCTGCAGCGCCCACTGGGACTCGCCCTTGGCTTGGCGCACCTCGTAGTCCTCGACCTTGTCGCGCACTTTGTAGATGTAGCGACCGTCCGCGTCCAGACCGACGTAATCGACGAAGCTGCGCGCCTGGCCGCCGTTCGACTGGAAGCCGGTTTCGTTAATACGGCCCCATTTCTTGTTCAGCAAGTTGCCGAAGTTAAAAATATCGAAGGTGAACGAGGCCTTGTGGCCCTTGTAGAAGCCCGGCAGTTCCTGGCGGATGCGCAGGTCGAAACTATTGGTCCACGGCGCAAAACTGTCGTTGCGACCGACCACGCCGCCGGCGGAACGCTTCAAGTCCTTGTCGCCATTGACCACGGCCCAGAACGCGTTCTCGTTCACGCGGCTGGCGGCGCTGTCGCCGGCGAACACCACCTGGCCCGAGCCCGGCGCCGAAGGGATGAACATCAGGTCGTTGCCGCCCAAGCCGTCGCCGTTCAAATCGTTGTTGACGGTCCAGCTGTACGGCTTGCCGGAACGGCCTTCATAGAACACGCCCAGCGTGGTCTTGTAGGCACCGAAGAAGGCTTTTTCGAAGTTGACCAGGGCGTTGATGCGGTCCTTCACCAGGTAGCTCGAATTCGACGCCACCTCTTCGTTCGGACTGAACACGGCGCGACCGGCCCAGTTCGAGTTCGACACCGACGACGTCAACGCCGACACTTCCTTGGCGTCGGTGTAGGTGTACGACAGCGACCACCCCAGGCCTTTAGTCAGTGGACGGCTCAAGGACAGGGTCCCCAGGTTGCCGCCGCCTTTTTCGGTTTTGGTTGCGGCCAGGACGTTGTTGTAGCCCTTGTTGCTACCGGCGCGCGCGCGCATGGCGCCGCAAGAGGTCGGGCCCGCGCCGCCGTTGGAATAACTGGCGGTGCTGTTCACGCCACCGTCCGGTCTCCAGCACACGTCTTTATAGCCCTGCTCGGTGTAGTACAGGGGACGGCCATCGGTCCCGGTTTTGGTTGGCGCACCCAGGTTCAGGTGCTGGTAATAGATGCCGTCGCGGGTTTTGGTGTACAGGTATTCGGCGCTGAAGACGATACCAAACCATGGCAGCTCGGTGTCGAACGCCAGGTTCGATTTCATCACCGACGGCTGGCGCAGGCCAGGCGCCAGGATGTCGACGTTGGCGGCGCCAACCGAAATGCTCGGCTGCTTGCTCGGATCGGCATTGAACAGGCCATCCTTGCCGGAGCCGTCGGCGTTCAGGCAGGAGGCGTAGCCGGAGGCGCCGCAACCTTGCACCTGGGTCGCCACGCCCGGATTGGCGAATGGATTCGACAACCAGACCGTCGCCGCCGCGCCCTGGAACAAGCCGGCGCCACCGCGCACCTGCATGTTGCGCGTGCTGTCGAGCGTGTAGTTGAAACCGGCCCGCGGTTGGATCAGATTCTGGCCGTCGATGGTCAGCGTATTGTCGACGCCAAAACCACCGGTGCGGCGACCGCCGCTGGCGGCGCTCGCCTCCACCATCGGCGCGGCCACGGCGCTGTTCAGCAAGGGCCGGTCGCTCATGCGCGCCGAATCGAGGCGCACGCCGTACGACACGGTCAGGCGCGGATTGACGGTCCAGGTATCCTGGACGAAGGTGCCGTAGTTCTGCAGGCTGAAGCGCGCCACCGCGTCGTCCAGCGCCACGCCGGGGGCGGGAAACTGTACCTGATAGCTGCTGGGACGGCCGCGGCTGAAGTTTTCCAGCACCGCCGCAGCGGCCAATTCCGGCGTCATCTTGTTGCAAGGATCGACATTCAGGCTGGGATTGTTGTAGCGGTAGTTGGCGCTGGAGTTGACGCAGCTAAAGGTGTAGTTGCCGAACATATTTTGCAAGTAGGCGTTGTAGACGTCGTTCTTGCTGTAGTCGCCGCCGAATTTGACTTCGTGCGCGCCCAGCGACCAGTTGGCGCCCAGATAGGCGTCCTTGGTCTTGGTTTGCAAGATGTTGCGGTGGCGGTTTTGCTCGGTACCGAAGTTGAGGAAGCGGTTGCTGGTCGGCACCGCGGCCGGGGTGCCGGCCGGGTTGGCGCCGGAGAACTGCAGGCCGATCGCCGGCAAGGTCGAATTGTTCTTCGGCACGCTGTCGTAGTCGCGCGACGATACCTTGAACTCCGTCGAAAAACTTGGCGTCCAGTCGGCGAACCATTGGCCGACCAGCGTCTCGATGGTCTTTTCCTGGTTGAACCAGTGCGACGACAGCGACAAACCGGTCGAGCTGGTGTTCGGGAACTGCGGCTCGGCCTGGTTGGTTTTCGAGTAGCGCAGCATGGCGCGGTGCGCGTCGGTGATATTCCAGTCCAGCTTGAGCAGGACGTCGTCCACTTTCAAGGCCTGGCTGGCGGCCTCGAAGCTGCCGGCGTCGATGTTGTAGCGGCTCTTGGCGATGGCCTGCGCCTGCGCGATCGCCTCCGGCGTGATGCCGACGTTGGTCAGGTTGCTGCCCAGCGGCCCGAACGGCGCGGTGGTGCGGGTGCTGTCGAGCTTTTCGTAGGCGGCGAACAGGAAAAGCTTGTCCTCGATCAGCGGCGCGCCGATGGTCACGCCCTTGGTGGTTTCGCGGAACGGCGCCGGCGCGGTGTAGATGTCGGTGGCGGCGTTATAACGGTCGCCCGCCATGCTGTCGTTGCGGAACACGTAATAGACGCTACCCTTGACGGTGTTGGTGCCCGATTTCGTGACGGCGTTGATGTTGGCGCCGGTGTAACCCTTTTGCGTGACGTCGTAATTGGCCACGTTGACCTGCACCGACTGGATCGCTTCGATCGAGATCGGCTGTTTCGCCGTCGGGCTGCCGTTCGACTCCAGGCCGAAGGTGTCGTTGACGGCGACGCCGTCGATGGTCATCGAGTTGTAGCGCGAGTTCTGGCCGGCGACCGACAACTCGCCGCGTTCCTTGTCGGTTTGCGAGACGCGCGGATCGGCGCGCGCATAGTCTTGCAGATTGCGCTGGATGGACGCCTGCATGGCGATTTCACGCGCGCCGATATTCGTGCCGGCGCCCATGTTGGACTTGCTGAACTTGTCGGAACGGGCCGCGCTGCCGGTGACGGTCACCGACTGGATGGGCGCGCCCAGGGTGGCGTCGACGTTGGAGGTTTCGGCCAGTTGCACAAACACGCCCTCGCGTTTTTCGACCACGCCGTTTTTGCTGACCGTGATCGTGTACGGACCACCGGCGCGCAAGCCGCGCGCCACGTAACGGCCTTCGGCGTCGGTGACGACGTGGCTGATCGAGCCGGACTCGGTGTGCACGATGGTGACGGTGGCGCCGCCGGCCGGCTGGCCGTCGCTGCCGGAAATGCGCCCGCCGATGGCGGACGTGGTGTTCTGGGCGAAGGACGGTGCCACCGCCAACGCGATAGACAGGCTTAGCGCTATCTGCGTCAGCCGAAACCGTTTGTGATTGATCATGGTAGAACCCCTAAAAAACTGTTTTATTTTGTGGGATCGGTACGCGGTCAGCGCGACAACCCCCGTTTTTACTGTGCTGTAGCTATCCCGTTACGGGCGTGAGGCGAGAGTGTAATGATCAAATATGTCAAGGCCATGACACATTTCCAGCGGCACGAAGACACAAAAAACACGCTGTCGATGCGGCCTCGCGGCGCGGGCGAAGTGGGGCTAACGCATCTTAAAAACATGCTATAAAGCGATAATTTTAACGATTTAACATCGCTTGTCGCCCCACTATGCATCAAGCTAAATTGGATGACAAATACGTTTTATTTTGCGTATTTATATATAAATAGTATAAATAACGCAATGCGCGACGGACACGTCGCGGCGTCGTTAAAAAGGCAGTGTTGATAGCGTTATCACGCAAAGGGAGTGCGGGCGGCGAGTCCGGCCGCGTACTGTTCACACCGGCGGCGCGCCCGGGGGGGCGCCGCCGCGCACCGCAATATTATGGTTTCGCGGCTGTGGTATTTTTGTGCGCCGCGGCGATATCCGCCTCGAACTGGGTGAAACGTCCGTCCAGGGCCTTGATCAGGCGCTGTTTGTCGCCAGCGGCGAGGAAGGAATAGCGCAGGCTGTTATACGACAGCTTTTTGACCTCGGCGTAGTCGGTCTTATAGCGGCTGGCAAACAACACGTATTCACCCGACAGATTGTTGCGCGCCACGCCGGGATCGTCGGTCGAGATGACAAACGGCACGCCGTACTTGCGGTACAGCGTCAGCGGATGGGCCTGGTTCTTGACGCCGGCGATGAAGTCGTTGCTGGTCAAATTGATTTCAACCGGGATGCCGCGCTCGCGCATTGTTTTCATGATGCCCAGCGCGTTCGTTTCATGCGCCAGGTCGATGCCGTGGCCGATGCGGTCGGCGCCGGCCACCGTGATGGCGTCGTTGATGTGGAAGGTCAAGCCTTCCGGCGGCACCATGCCCAGCGCCAGTTCGCCGGCGTGCAGCGCCAGCTTGACGGACGGATACTTGGTCTTCAAGAACTTGAACATCTGCATGTGCAGCGCGTAGTCGCGCATCGAGACGCTGAAGTTTTCCGCGCCGACGATGTTGACGCCGACTATCTGCGGGCTTTGGCTGGCCAGCTGGAAACCGGCCAGCATCGACGAAAACACTTGCGACGGCGACAGGAAGCGCAGCACGTAAGCCTGGTAGCGCATGGTGAAGCGGGCGTCGTCGAGGCCGGCGCTGCTGGCCTTGACGTTGGCCAGGTAATTGGCGATGTTTTGCTTGAAGGCGGCGTCCTGCTCCAGCGTGGCGCTCCAGGCCGTCAGCTGCGCGGCCAGGTCGGCGCCGGGTTGCGCCACCTTCCGGTCGAAATCGGCGCTTTGGGTGAACGGCGCCAGCTCGAAAATGGTTTCGATGTAGCCGAGGTTTTCCTGCAGCGCGCGCTGTTTCAGCGTCAGCAGGCCCTCGTTGGTGTTGCTCGACGCGACAGGGCCGAAATAACCGAAGGTGTCGAAGAACTGGCGGTCCGGCGGCGCTTGCAGCGCGCCGTGGTTGGCGTAATCCTTGATCGACCAGCGCTGCAACAATTCGCGGTACATGGCGTTGTCGCCGATGACTTCGCTTGATGACAGGCAACTGCCCTTGGCGCGGCCGGCGGCGATGGCCGCGGCGTCGGTAACAATCTGGTAGCTGGCCTTGTCGACGCAGAAGCGCTGCTTGTCGACCCACTCCAGGTATTGCTCGGCGTAGATGGCGCCCGAGTAATGGTGGTGCAAATCCCCGCCCTTCGGCATCATCGAAAAGAACATGGTCAGCTCGGCCGTTTTCGGCTGCGGGCCGGCCAGCAGCTCGGCGAAATGGCGTTTCGTGATGTCTTCGTTCGACGCCGGCGGGGCGGCGTTGGCGCCGCCGGCGATGGCCAGCGCGATCATCAGGCCGGGGAGTTTCTTTTGCATGTGCTGCTTTCGTTGGATTGGGGGGGCGGCAGCCTCCGGGAATGCGCCGCCGGTAATCCAACGACCTTCTTAGCCGGCGACGCGTTGGTGCACCCGGCGCCCGGCGGCGTAGGTGGCCGCGACCGTGCGGTCGTCGCCCAGCAGCGCCAGCGCGAACAACAACTCTTCCAGGCTGTTGCAGCGCTCGGTGCGGCGCGCCAGCAGCGGCGTCGCCTTCGGGTCGAGGACGATGAAGTCCGCTTCCGCGCCGGCGACGAAGTTGCCGATCGTGCCTTCGAGCTGCAAGCTGCGCGCACCGCCCAGTGTCGCCAGGTAAAACATACGCATTGCCGGCAGATAACTGCCTTTCATGCGCGCTACTTTATAGGCTTCATTCATCGTTTGCAACATCGAGAACGTGGTGCCGCCGCCGACGTCGGTCGCCAGCGACAGCGGCACGCGGGCCGCGTCGGCGCGCTCGAAGTCGAACAGGCCGCTGCCGAGGAACAGGTTGGAGGTCGGGCAGATCGCCGCCGCCGACTGGGTTTCGGCCATGCGTTCGCGGTCGCGCTCGTCGAGCCAGATGCAATGGCCGAACACCGCGCGCGGGCGCAGCATGCCGTAGTGGTCGTAGACGTCGATGTAGCTGCGCGAATGCGGAAACAGCGACTGCACCCATTTGCACTCGTCCAGGTTTTCCGACACGTGGGTTTGCAGATAGGTGTCCGGGTAGGCGCGCGCCAGCTCGCCGGCCAGTTCCAGCTGGGCTTCGGTCGAGGTCGGGGCGAACCGCGGCGTGATCGCGTACAGCGCGCGGCCGCGCTTGTGCCAGCGCTTGATCAAGTCCTCGGTCTGGCGGGCGCCGCTCTCGGCGGTGTCGCGCAGGAATTCCGGGCAGTTGCGGTCCATCATCACCTTGCCGGCTACCATGCGCAACTGGCGCGCTTCGCTGGCGCTGAAGAAGGCGTCCACCGATTCCGGATGCACGGTGCAATACACCATCGCCGTCGTGGTGCCGCAGCGCAGCAGCTCGTCGAGGAAGAACTCGGCGACGTCGCGCGCGTGCGCCGGGTCGGAAAACTGGCGCTCGGTCGGGAAGGTGTAGGTTTCCAGCCACGGCAGCAGGCCCGGCGCGGGCGAGGCGATCATGTCGGTTTGCGGGAAATGCACGTGGGTGTCGATAAAGCCGGGCATGATGACCTTGCCGCGGTAGTCGAGCACGTCGGTGCCGGGCGGCAGGCTGGCGTGCAGCTGGGCGTAATCGCCGGCCGCCTGGATCTTGCCATCGGCGACCAGCAGCAGGCCGTCTTCAAACCAGCTATGGGCTTGCTCGTTGAAGGCGGGATCGGCGTGGAAGTGCAGCAAGCTGGCCCGGTAGGCTTGCAAGGTGGTTGTTGCAGTAGACATGAAATCTTTCTTTTACTTGTACTGGTGAGTTGCTTTGGACGCGCCGCCGGAGGCTACCAGCCTGAGCGGTGCGGTGGTGCCGGCGGCCGCCGCAGCAGCCTCCCACACCGTGATGAGTTGCGCGGCGACGGCGATGGCGATCACCGCCGGCGCCTTGTTGGTAATACCGGGCATGCCGATCGGGCACACCATCGCGTCGATGCGCTCGGCGGCCACGCCGCGCGCGCGCAGCCGGTGCTCGAACTGCTTGCGCTTGGTCTGCGAGCCGATCAGGCCGAACCAGCCGACGTCGGCGCGCGCCATGACGGCCTCGGTCAGGCGCTGGTCGAGCGCGTGGCTGTGCGTCATGACCAGGAAACTGCCGCCGGCCGGCGCCTCGCCGACCAGCGCCTCCGGGGTGTCGGACGCTTCGATGCGGACATTGCCGGGCACCGTTGCGGGAAACATGTCTTCGCGCTCGTCGACCCAGGTGACGTTGCACGGCAACTCGGCCAGCGCGCGCACGATGGCCGCGCCGACGTGGCCGGCGCCGAACAAGGTCAGATGGGCGCGCGGCGCCAGGCACGGGTCGACCAGCCAGCGCCGCCCGGCCTCGTCGCGCAGCACGTGGGCGGCGCGTTCGCGCGCAAACGCCGACGGCACCACCAGGTCGGCGCCCGTGATGGTCTTGCCGGCCGCGTCGAACAAGGCCGAGGCGGCCGCGCCGTCGATGGCGCTGACGCGCCAGCTATCTTCCTGGCGGCGCTGGCGCAAGGCGTCCAGCACCGCCAGCAGGCCGGCGTCGACGCGTTCGAACGCCAGGTGCACGACGCCGCCGCAGCACTGGCCCAGGCTGGGGCCGAGCGCAAACCGTTCAATGCGGGCCGGCGCGGCGTCGCCCGCCAGCATGCCGCGCGCGACTTCGATGGCGCGCATTTCCAGGTGGCCGCCGCCGATGGTGTCGAATAAGCGATCGGCGCTCACCAGCATTTTCGCGCCGGCTTCGCGCGGGCCGGAACCCTCGACGATCGCCACCGTCACCAGCACCGCGGCTTGGTCGCCGGCGCTTGTCAGCCAGTTATCCATCACGCCATCCCTTCGATTGCCGACTCGACCGCGGCGATGGTCTTGAGGATTTCCTCGCTGGTGGCCGGCGCGTTCAGCGGCGGGTTGACGCGGTGGCCGGCGACGCTGGAGACGGCGTCGCGGATCGCGAAAAACACCGAAAACGGCAGCAGCAACGGCGGCTCGCCGACCGCCTTCGAGCGGTGGATGCTGTCCTCCACGTTGCGGTTCTTAAACAGGCGCACGCGGAAGTCTTCCGGGCAATCGGAGACGCCCGGTATCTTGTACGTCGACGGCGCGTGCGTCATCAGCTTGCCGCCGGCGTTCCACCACAATTGCTCGGTCGTCAGCCAGCCCATGCCCTGGATAAAGGCGCCTTCGACCTGGCCCAGGTCGATGGCCGGGTTGAGCGACTGGCCGGCGTCGTACAGCGCGTCGGCGCGCAACAGTTTCCACTCGCCGGTGAGGGTGTCGACCACCACTTCGGACACCGCCGCGCCGTAGGCGTAATACGAGAACGGGTGGCCGTTCATGGTTGTCGGGTTCCAGTGCAAATGCGGGGTGGCGTAGAAGCCGTCGGACCACAACTGCACCCGTGCCAGGTAAGCCTTTTGCACCAGTTCCGTGAACGGCAGGACATGCTCGTTCACGTGCACGGCGTTGTCGAAAAACGCGACGTCGGCCACGTCGCCACCGTACAGTTCGACAGCGTAGGCGCTCAGGCGTTCGCGGATTTGCCGGGCGGCGTCCTGCGCCGCCTTGCCGTTCAGGTCCGCGCCGGTCGAGGCCGCCGTCGCCGAGGTGTTGGCGACCTTGCTGGTGTCGGTGGCGGTGGCGCGCACATGCTCGAAGTCCAGGCCCAGTTCATGCGCGACCACCTGCAACACCTTGGTGTTGATGCCCTGCCCCATTTCGGTGCCGCCGTGGTTGACCAGCACCGAGCCGTCGACGTAGACGTGCACCAGCGCGCCGGCCTGGTTCAGATGCGTGACGTTGAAGGCGATGCCGAACTTGAGCGGGGTCAGGGCCAGGCCTTTTTTCAGCACCGGGCTGGTGGCGTTGAAGGCGTCGACGGCGGCGCGGCGGGCGCGGTATTCACTGCTGGCCTCCAGCTCGGCGCTCAATTCGACGATGACGTTGTCGACCACTTTCTGGCCGTAGGGCGTGACGTTGCGGCCCTCGGCGTCGTTGCGGCCGTAGAAATTCAGGCGGCGGATGTCGAGCGCGTCGCGGCCCAGGTTGCGGGCGATGTCGTCGATGATGTACTCGATGGCGATGGCGCCCTGCGGCCCGCCGAAGCCGCGGAAGGCGGTGTTAGACTGGGTGTTGGTCTTGCCGCAAGCGGCGCGGATATCGACGTCGGACAGGTAATAGGTATTGTCGAAATGGCAGACGGCGCGCGTGGCGACCGGGCCGGACAAGTCCGCCGAGAAACCGGCGCGCGACACCATGTCGACCTTGGCCGCGAGAATCTTGCCGTCGGCGTCGTAGCCGACTGCGTATTCATAAAAAAAGCAGTGGCGCTTGCCGGTGACGAGCATGTCGTCGTCGCGGTCGGCGCGCAGCTTGACCGGGCGCTTCAGCGCGGCGGCGGCGATGGCCGCGCACGCCGCCCACAGGCCGGACTGCGATTCCTTGCCGCCGAAACCGCCGCCCATGCGCCGGCATTCAACCGTGACGTTGTGCGCGTGCACGCCCAGCGTGTGCGCGACGATGTGCTGCATCTCGCTCGGGTGCTGCGTCGAGCACAGCACCAGCATGCCCTTGTCTTCCTTCGGGATCGCGTAGGAAATCTGCCCTTCCAGATAAAACTGTTCCTGGCCGCCCACATACAATTCGCCCTTGACGACGTGCGGCGCGCGCTCGAACGCGGCCTGGTAGTCGCCGCGCTTCAGGTGCATCGGCGGCAGCACGTACGACTGCGCCGCCTTGGCCGCCTGCGGCGTCATAATCGCCGGCAATTCCTCGTACGTCACATTGCCCAGGCGCGCGGCGCGGCGGGCGTTGTCGTGGCTGTCCGCGACGACGATGAAAATGGGCTGGCCGACGTATTGCACCAGGCCGTCGGCGAGGATGGGGTCGTCGTGGATGATCGGTCCGCAATCGTTGCTGCCGGGGATGTCCCGCGCGACGTAGGCGGCGACCACGCCGGCCGACTTGCGCACCGCCGCCAGGTCGATGGCGACGATCTTCGCGTGCGGCTTTTGCGACAGGCCGAGCGCGGCGTGCAGCGTGCCTTGCAGTTCGGGAATGTCGTCGGTATAGGTGGCCTGGCCAAGCACGTGCAACTGCGCCGACTCGTGCGGACGCGCAACGCCGACCGCCGCCCACGCCGCTTTCAATTCTGGTACGCCTGGATGGTTCATGCTGATTCCTCGAAATTATGCGCGGCAGGCAAAAGCGTTGACGCCGGTAACGGCCAGCGGCGCGTCGATACGGGTTTCAAACCAGAAACGGCGCAGCAGGTTTTGCGCGCTTTTCATGCGGTAGGCGCTGGAGGCGCGCATGTCCGACAGCGGCGCGTAGTCTTGCTCCATCAACTTCATGGCGGCCTTCAAGTTGGCCTCGCTCCATTCCAGCCCGTCCAGGAAGGCTTCCGCGTGGGTGGCCCGCTTCGGCGTGGCCGCCATGCCACCGAAGGCAATGCGCGCCTCTTTGATCAGGCCGCCGTCGAGGGTGAAGGCGAACGCCGCGCACACCGCCGAAATATCCTGGTCGTAACGCTTGGCCAGCTTGTAGGTGCGGAACTGCACGCCGGCGCGCGGCAAGGGCACGCGCACCGCTTCGACGAACTCGTCCGCCAGCAAGTCCTTCTTTTGATAGCCGAGGTAAAAGTCCTCCAGCGCCATCACGCGCTGGCCGGCGCTGCCGCGCAACACGATTTCACTGCCCAGCGCGATCATCCACGGCATCGAATCGCCGATCGGCGAGCCGTTGGCAACGTTGCCGCCCAAGGTGCCGGCGTTGCGGATGGGCAGCGACGCGAAGCGCTGCCACATCTCGGACAGTTGCTCCCGGTAATGCACGCACAGCGCCTGGTAGGCGTCGTTCAAGGTGGCGCCGGCGCCGATTTCCAGCATGCCGTCGGTCGTGGTGATGCTTTTCAGGGAGTCGACTTGGCCCAGGTAGATGATGTCGCCCAGATCGCGCATCTGCTTGGTGACCCACAGGCCGACGTCGGTCGAGCCGGCCAGCAGCACCGCGCTTGGATGGGCGGCGCGCACCCGCACCAGCTCGTCGAGCGTGCGCGGCGCGTGGAACTGCCGGCCCTGGGCGCTGTATGTCGCCATCTCGCCGCGTCGCAGGGCCTGCAATTGCAGCGTCAGCGCCGCACGGTCGAGTTCGACGCGGGGATAGTCGCCCATGCGCTGGGCCGCTTCGATGATCGGGCGGTAGCCGGTGCAGCGGCACAAGTTGCCGGACAAGGCGTCGTCGATTTCGCGCCGTTGCGGCGTACATTCTTGCTTCAAATACATGCCCCACAGCGACATGGCGAAGCCGGGCGTGCAAAAGCCGCATTGGGAACCGTGGCATTCGACCAGCGCCTGCTGCACCGGATGCAGCGCACCGTCGGCCTGCTGCAAGTCTTCCACCGAAAACAAGGCCTTGCCGTCGAGCGTAGGCGTCAGTTGGATGCAGGAATTGACGGCCTTCAATTCCAGCTGGCCGTTCTGCAAGCTGCCGATGACCACCGTGCAGGCGCCGCAGTCGCCCTCGGCGCAACCTTCCTTGGTGCCGGTGCAATGCAAATCCTCGCGCAGGTGCTGTAGCACGGTTTGCGTCGGCGACACATTGGCGACTTCTTGCACGGCGCCGCGGTAGTAAAATCGAATCGGTTCTGACATGGTGGCCTCAGCTTTGTTTCAGCATTGTCTCAGCCTGCAGATTAACACCCGCGCGCGCCACCATTATGGTTTGACGCTGATGTCGCTTATCAGCAGAGTTACATATCACGCCAGTACCGGCCTATTTCACGTCGATTGCTTCATTTTACATACGGATGCGTCGAATGCCAGTGTTCGGCGATATCGATGCGGCGCGTGATCCACACCTGTTGGTGGCTTTGCACGTAGTCGAGGAAGCGCGCCAGGGCGGCGGCCCGCCCCGGCCGTCCCACCAGGCGGCAATGCAAGCCGACCGACAGCATCTTCGGCTGGTTCAGGCCGTTCGGATCGCCCTCCGCGTACAGCACGTCGAAGGCATCCTTCAGATAGTCGAAGAATTGCGTGCCGGAGTTGAAACCCTGCATCGCCGCGAAGCGCATATCGTTGGTGTCCAGCGTGTACGGCACCACCAGGTGCGGTTGCGACGCCGCCGCGCCGGACGCGTCGGTGTGGGCGACTTGCTCCCAGAACGGCAAATCGTCGCCGTAATAATCCGAGTCGTAACGGAAACCGCCATGCTCGACCACCAGCTTGCGCGTGTTCGGCGAATCGCGGCCGGTGTACCAGCCCTGCGGCGCGGCCCCGGTCAGGTCCTTGATGATGGCCATTGCCTCTTGCATATGCGAGCGCTCGGTGGCCTCGTCGACGTTCTGGTAGGAAATCCAGCGCAAACCGTGGCAGGCGATCTCGTGGCCCAGCTGCTGGAAGGCCGCGACGGCCTCCGGGTTGCGTTTCAGCGCCATCGCCACGCCGAACACCGTCAGCGGCAAGCCGCGGTCCTCGAACATGCGCAACAGGCGCCACAGTCCGGCGCGCGAACCGTATTCGTAGATCGACTCCATGCTAAGGTGGCGCATCGGGAAAGCGGCCGCACCGATAATCTCGGACAGGAAGGTTTCGGACGCGGCGTCGCCGTGCAGGACGTTGTTTTCGCCGCCCTCTTCATAGTTCAGCACGAACTGCAGCGCGATGCGGGCGCGGTTCGGCCATTGCGGATGGGGCGGCGTGCGGCCGTAGCCGATCAAATCGCGCGGGTAATTATCGTAAGTGGTCATGGGGGCGGCGCCAATGTGGGTATATGCCCAATAATATAGTGACTGCGGCGCACCAGTATATGATTTACAAGATAAGCATTTTCAACTTCGACATATAGGAACGCACAATGGGCAAACTGAGCACACATGTATTGGACATCGCGCATGGCAAACCGGGAGCGGGCGTCAAGGTTGCCTTGTTCTCCGTCGGGGCGGAAGGCAAGGTGTTGTTGAAGATGGATGTCACCAACGCCGACGGCCGCTGCGGCGCGCCGCTGCTGGAAGGCGACACCATGAAAGCCGGCCAATACGAGCTGGTGTTCAACGCCGGCGATTATTTCGCGGCCCAGGGCGTGGAACTGCCCTCGCCGCGCTTCATCGACCTCGTCACGCTGGCCTTCGGCATTGCGTACGCCGACCAGAATTACCATGTGCCGCTGGTGGTGTCGCCATGGTCGTACTCGACCTATCGCGGCAGCTAACGATCAGCAATAGCGGTGCGGGCTGTCGCAATCTAAGTCGGCGTCGTCGTCCTTGAATACCACTGGGCCGTCCATTGTCATCTTGGCTTGCTTGCCGTCCCATTGGAGCCAGGGCGTGCTCTCGCTGCCAGACTCCGACGTTTGCCCGGATGGGGCCAAGACGATGCTGTCGCCGTCGATAACCGCCATGCCGATCACGTAGGTGTAAACGCTGCTGTCCTTGGCGGCCTTGGAACCGGAAAAGTCAAATGCGCATTCAACGATTTGATCGCCGTATTCCATCCGCATTTTCGGTTTCAAAGAGGCCACCGACACGGCGCCATTCCCTACCGCTGAATACACGCTAAATACCAGCGCTACCCGGCCGCCGCAGTGCTGGGCGATGGCGGGATTCACTTCGACGGTTTCGGTAGCCGGCTCCTTGGCCGACGCCACTTTAATATCGCCGAGATGCTTGACGAAGGGGGCGCTGTCGAAGTCGCCAGGGAAATTCGGCGCCGAAACAAACTTCATCCGTCCATCCGCCAACAGAATGCCGACACGCAAGTCCAGATCGTCGTTATCGTCCTCGCCGTCGCCGTTGTCTTCCCACGTCGCCTTCACCACCAGTTTGCGCGGCGCGGCTGGACCTTTCACCAGCGAGATAGAATGGCTTTGGCCGACCTTGGTCAAGCTCACTTTAGACAGTGAAATCTTGCTTGGTGCCGGAACCGGCGCCGCCGCTTCCACGGGTCCGGACTCGGCGCCGCCGAAATGCGACAACAACGCGGCCAAGCCACCCGAAAAGCCTTGGCCAACTGCACCAAAACGCCAAAGACCGTCGCGCTTATACACCTCGCCTACGATAACCGCTTTTTCATTGTCGAAATCGGCACCGGCAAAGTTGAATATCCCGGTACCGAGCGTCATCGAGCTTTGGCCCAATTGGCGCATGGTGCCCTCGCCGTCGATCGACGCGGCGAACACCAGGCGATGGATAGAATCCGGCAACTTGGCCACGTCCGTGACGAAGACCGATTTCTCGCCAGCCGTTTCCAGCGTCACCGCCCCGCCGGGACTGGCTTTTTGATTGAAAAACACCATATAGCGGTCGTCCGACAGCTTGCCGGCTTCATCCAAACCGAAACAGACGACGTCAGCCGACATGCCCGACGCCGCAAGATTCAGGGTGATCGGGAATGCGCCGGCGCATTCCATATCTGCCAGCTTACCTTTTTGACCGCGGCCGAAATCGCTCATTGCCCTGCTCCTTGTGTTATCGGTTTGTGACCGGAACACCAGTCAGTTTTGGCGAATTATAGAAGATGGATGCAAAAACATCGCGCACGCCGGCGATAACATTACACGCAGCGCTTTGCTGGGTCCATTAACAACGGCAGCTGACTGGTCAGACTTCGCTGGAAGTCGCCATCAAACGGACGCCGAGCAAGCCCATCACGCCGCCAGCTACACGGTCGACCCAGCTCTTATAGCGCAGATAGGTGTCGCGCGGCGAAACTGACGACAGCAACATGGCAACAATGCTGTACCAGCCGGCCTCAATCGTAAAAATCACTAGCGGCAGGGACAGCATCAAAGCCACAGGCACCTCTTTCGGCAGCAGCGAAGCGAAAATGCTACCGTAACAAATCGCCGTCTTTGGATTGCTCAGTTGCGCGCCCAGCCCCAGCAGGAAGGAATGTCGCAGCGTCGGATGTGTTTCCTCGCAGCTCTCGGCCGACAACATCAATGGCGAATTGGCACCCCTCCAGATTCGATACCCGATATAGGCCAGATAGGCACCGCCCGCCGCCTTCAATACGAGGTAAAGCACGGGTACGGAAGCCAGCAGCGCTTGCAGCCCCAGCAGCACAGCGACGGCAAAGATGGTGCCGCCGATCCCCATTCCAAAAGCGGCGGCCAGGCCGTTTGCGCGGGTCGACGTGACGGCGGTGCGGGCGATCATCACGAAGCTTGGTCCAGGGCTAATCGCACCAATTGCGGTGGCGCTAGCAATACTAATCAGTGTAATTATCGTACTCATGATGACCTTTTCTATCCAGGGGTGTGAAATTCCACCCCAATGATAGCGTGAGCAGGACGCTTAGTGCGAATTTAATTGCCAAAAATAGAATGAGTTAGAGTGCTAGGGGGCGCCGACAAAACCAAAAGCCCACGAAAACGCGGACGGAAAAAAACCCCACCGGCGCCCAGCGCGATTTTGAGCGCGCTGGGGCTGGTGGGGTTTTTTAATATAACAAGCCTGACGATAA
>NZ_JBJXIB010000060.1:0-34870 GCF_046115965.1 Janthinobacterium sp. CG_23.3
CGGTTTTGGTGGCATGCACGCATGATGCGTTATCCACGATTCGTTTACAACAACTTTCTACGCTGTACGCTCAGGCTGAATAGTCACGGATTTTCAAAACAAGGCTCCACCGCGCGCGCCAACAAGCGACTGGGTCCATCAGCTAGGTAGCGAGTCTGACGCCGAACACGGAGTGCGTCAAGGAAATCCCTGCAATATGGGATTTTGGCGTTCCTTCCGATACGTCCCCAACGCATCGGTTTTGCATGTCACGGGGTTGGACTGATCAAAGGGGCTATTCCGACCCGTGAACCGGGGATAGACAGGCGAAACGCGGGACAGGGAATCGGCCACATCGCGGACATCGTTCAGGCAGCCGTTTGGTAGTGAATAGTCTGATGTGGAGATCCTTATCGTGCGACAGGTGTAGGACAGTCGGCTCGATTGAGCATTTAATGCGAGATGGACCGGAATTGCATGAATTGCAATTCTGGACGGGCGAAGTAATTAGACGCCTCGATCAAAGCGTTTAAGTACGGAGGAATTCTCAATCTCGTTTCGATATGTTTCGATTAATACAATGACGTCGTCATGCAACTGGAGATATTCAGCAACGGTTACATCGATCTCCTCGCCGTGTGCGATATGGTTGCGCGGGTTCACTAGGTTGGAGTCAATAAAATTCAACCGTGTCGCGAACGGAGCGTGATCCAATCCAAGCGCAGACAGGATATCAAGCAAAACGGTGGATGAAAGATTCGATTTTGTATCTACTACATTCCGATACGGGACATTCGATTGTGTATCTAATGAGGTACAGAAAAAATCTGCCAGTGCATTCCCACCTGAAATTCTTTCACTCGCGGAAAGCTCACTAAATTTCGATCGCAATTTTAGTGCTACGAAGTTTGCGGTAAGGCGACGATATGGAAGGCGATGTGAGGCAACATATTCGAGGTAATATGATGACGTTTTTTTTACAAAGCCTTCCCAGTGTGCATAAAGGAGGGCGACCGCTGATCGAATTATGACGCGCGATCGCAATTGCCCATCATATTCTTGAGCCATAGATCGCAGCTCCGTTAACTCCTTTCTTCGCCAGACGAGCTCCTCTGCAATGCGGTCAATAAGTTGATCAGTAGTACGAATCATTTAATGCCTCATTTTTGGAAGAGATTTCTACCGAATGGAATTAAACGAGGAAGGCGTCTTGAGGCATTGACCCCGGAACTTGCCCATTCCGTAAAAGCCTTATTTTTCCAAACTGATCGAGCACGTTCTACAATTTCTGTTTTGTCGCAAAGTGTACCTTCGCCAATGTTGAAAGCCACACCAAGTGCTATCACCTCGAAAAGAGACAGGAGGAACCCGCCCTCGTGTCGGCTTTTCTTAAAATTGTAACGCTTAAAGGAGTCTTCCGCGAGTGTTGCATACAGGACATTAAATGTTTCATCGAAAAGTTTCTTGACTGGAGCACGTCTGAATTTCTTATCTTGTGACACTGCTGTCATTTTGTCAGTTAAGAAATCGCCTACGTCGCCAATCGCTTTTATTTCCGACTCTTGAATTTGCGCGAGTAATACAAATCGCAACGCAAGTTCAGTGTCATATGCCTGCTCCATAGGGCGATCGCTTAGTGCTGTTGTAGCAGAAAATGAGTCCAAAGATGGAAGGCCTTTAAGCCACTCGAAAAATACCTTGTTTATCATCACAAGGACGCAGTTCCTAACCTCTTGCGGGCTCAACTCAGAACCGCCGGTATTCAGTCGTTGAAAGAGATCATATTTGGCCGATTCATCGCTTTCTTTGAGAATGATGCTGGTTGCGAGTTTGGAGCGTTTAATGACCAGTTGCAGTTCTTTCGGAAGCGACTGGGTCGGATCGTCATCCTCCCATTTCTTATCTTTTAGTGCTGGTAAGTATTTTGTCTCTTGCAGGACGAGAGGATCAATCTTCTTACCTTTCTCATCTTTTAGAATTCCGAAGAATTGAAAAATAGTAGACAATCGCTGTAACCCATCAACAACATCCCACACGCCGTCTGTTCTTTGACTTACAAAGATCGGCGGAAGCGGGATGCCGAGCAAAATAGATTCTATAAGGCCAGTTTTTTGTGATGGAGTCCACCGATAAAAACGCTGAAATTCCGGATGTATATCTAATTCCCCGCTTTCATACATACTGGTCCATTCGCTAATGGACATTGGATAACCATCAGTCTTGATTTCGCGACGTTTTTTATTGATTTGGTCGATGAGGCTCATCGGCAGTCCTTTGGATTTATATTGGAAAGTGTCTATTGATTAAGGCGCGAGCAAAAACCGAAAGCGCTTCGGCGGTTGTTTTTCAGGATGTTTTGGATACTCTAAGTTATTGCCATTGAGTCAATTAAAAGTAGGAAAATCTCCCGAGCGGACAGTCCGCGCTCAAGCGGGATCTAAGCAGCGACTCCCTTGGACACCGGGTTCAAAAGCGCGGGTTCCGTCAGTGTGGATGGCTTTGACTTAACCGCAACGTCCTATTCTCGCCGTTCTTTTCGGATCAGTGTTCATCGTTGCCTCCGCGCATATGGGTAACTATACTTTATTGCTGCATCTCAATGTGGACAGATTGTCACTCTAGCATGGAGCTTGCGTCTGGATTCTGACACCTCAACGCGGCAAAATGTGCGAGATGCGAGTTGGTTGTGGCTCATTCGCCGTTCCATGGGCCGAATGCCTGAGCACATCAGGCGACGATTTTGGCAATCAAAAAAAAGGGCCGTGATATCCCAATATCGCGGCCCGTTGAGATGGCTTGCAGCCTATGCCTTGTTGACGAGGTTCGATACAAGCTGTGACGTATTGCGCAATGTACTCGATGCCAAGTGGGCATAGCGCTGCGTTGTAACACTAGAAGCATGTCCTAAAAGCAACTGTACCTGATACAGTGATGCGCCTTCATTAACCAACATACTTGCAAAAGCATGTCTACAATCATGGAGTCGGCAACGCTCCACTTTGGCGGCGGCGAGAATTCGGTGCCATGCCTTTGTCGGATTATTGAGAGGCTTCATCGGATCCTTGCCGGGGAAAATCCACGGCGAGTCGAGCATGCGTGGCGCGCTCTTGAAGACCTCGATAGCGGCATCATTGAGGACAACGTGGCGCGAGCGACCGTTCTTGGTCTTAGGGAGATACAGCGAGCCCTTTTCCAGGTCAAGATGCTCATAGCGACTCTGCAAGATTTCCTCTCGGCGCAGGCCGGTCAGAATCAGCGCAGCGATTGCACTCGCCGCCACAGGGTTCATGTCCAGCGGGGCCGCAGCCAAGATACGACGGATGTCGTCTGGCGACATGAAATGATCCTTCTTATTCGACTCCTTGAGCTTTTTCAAATTGGCGCAGGGAGAATGAGCAATGCGCTTCCACGACACGGCCAGATTGAAGAACACGCTCAGGAGTGCGTGGACGCGGTTGATGGTCGCTGGCGACAAGGTCGCCTTCAGGCTGCCCAGCAGCATTTGGATATCACGCTGAGATACATCCGAGAGGCGCAGGTTGCCGAGTACCGGCAGTACGTGGTCGCGGAATTTTGCGATATCGTTCTTGTAGGTGATCTTGGTCAGCTTTGCCTGCTCGACGTATTCGTCTGCAAATTCGCGGACCAGCGGCATAGATTTCTGCTGCTGACGTGCGTCTTGCGGATTTCCGCCGAGGTCGAGCGTGGCGCGGTGCTGCTGCGCCGCCGCGCGCGCCTGCTCGATGCTCATGGGGCCAAACTCGCCGACACGGACGGCGAGCTTTCCGCCACGGTACGTATATCGAAACCAGAAAAACTTACGACCGCTTGTACCGATTTGCAGTTTCAAGCCAGCCGTTTTCGGATCGGTGATTTCGTAGTTGCTCGACTTCGTGCCCTGGACGTGCGCAGCGAGCTTTTCCAGCGCTGCTTTGGTCCAGCTAATTGATGGGGTCATCTTAGTTACCTTTCTGTACGTTGGTCTCTGGTTCAGTGAAGAATTCGCGAGACTCTTCAAATTGTTCGGGGCTAAGCGGTTGGCCAATGCACACGGTCTGGTGGGTTCCTTCATAAAGGTAGCGAACTAAAATGGACTTGCTGCCAGCTCCGTTAACCACCATCTTTGGCCTGTGCGTCATCGGGGCCGTGAGTTCTCCGGCAAAGAGGTATCGGCCCAGCGCCGCGATGGTCCCTTCGACCCAGCCGAACGGATCGGACGCCTGTTCGATGCCGAGCTCCTGTTCAAACGGCAGGCTGGCCTGTTGTTGAGTTGCGCGCGACGTGTTTTTTGATTTCTGATTCATTTTTCTCTCCTGAAGTGTCCAAAAACGCTTTGGTAGGTTGGACTTTACGCGATGTTCAGGCTTTGGTTTGAGTAAGAATCCGGTTAAATATCAATAGGTTAGCGATAGAAAAAACGGATTGAGGGGCGCGTCCGGTAAGTCCTTCACCGAACCGATTTTGTTTCTACGGATTTGTCTAATATTTTCTGAAAAGAAGAGTTAAAGACGCGCTTCGGCGGCCTGTTGAGTCATGGATCTGCTTGAGGCAGTGCGCGGCTTGATTTTCCGAAGGTCATAACCGTGCTCACGATGGGCCGATTTGAAGCGTCGAACCTAGTCTTCCAAGTCCTAGGAACTGGGCGGGGTTTCGCGGTGGCTGAAATTTCATTCCTCCAGCGCTGGCGTCGGTCAATGCAAAGCGAGGTGTTTTCCGCCGAAGTTGTCGAGCTCGCGTTTCGGTCTATTCCCGGCCTTTGTCGCCGTGTCGCCGGTAGCCTCCTCGAATCCAATTTGGCCGGTGCGTGATATCGGCCAGCGATGACGTGACGTGCGGCGGTATTGGCGACACGGCGACACGGCGACAACAATGCTCGTCGCCCAAAAGCGCGAGACACATTTTCGGCGGGTATCAGCCTAATAGTCGGAGGGGAGTAGCAAGGTCGTGGCCGAGCGATCGGCCTCGGTTATCACCCAGATTCTGACGCCTTCAGTCAGCCGGTAGCTTGATAGGATGCGCGCGCCAAAGCGCAACGCGTCAGCGTTGGCCTTGGCGTCGTCTGGTCCGATATCACCCCAGTCCCCGATGGTATGCCGCGCCAACAATCGCAAAGGCGTGATGCCGTGCTGTTCGAGTTCCTTGAGTGCGCCGGGCGTGGCGACGAGTTGGCCCATCGGGAACAATGTTGGTCTGGGAATGGTTGGTTTATTCATGATTTTCTTTGGTGTTGTCCAGGTGGGGAAGGTGGCCGGTGCTTGCAGCCCGATCAAGGCTGTTGGGAATTGGCAGGCGCGAACGTCGGCAGTGATGGCGCATGGTTGGCGGCGGTTCATAGGAGAAATTGAAACTGGGCCAGCCCGGCCGGGGGAAGCTGAATACGCTATTGGGGGAAGCGGTTGCGCGCGCGACGGCGGTCACCTGGCCTTGGGCACCTCCGACAGAAGTCGCTCACTGTGCGATGTGGCGACCTTGGCGACATGGCGACATCACCCCAACATTTTGAGTTTGGGCGATGACGCTGGGGATGATCTTCGGGTGGACAAGGTGCGTTGTGGTCGTCACGCGGCACCTTGCCATTGAGAGGAGGCTACAGGCCGGTAACGGCGTAGTTTTCGTTGGAGCGCTTATTGCCCGGGCCGTACTCGATGGACTTGGTATGCGCGGAAATCTCGCCGCGTGCCTCAAGCAGCTCTAGCAAAGTCTCGGTGCGGCGCTTGGGGCGTGCGCAACGGGGGCCGTCCTTATACATCATCCGAACCGGGATGCCTGCGATATCGAGCTCGTCCTGCTTGTTGCGCATCCAATCCAGGAGGATGCCCGCGTCCAGTTCGTCTTTGTTGGCTGGCGCAACGTTGAAGGCGCTCATGGCGGCCTCCATGTAGTAGCTACCGAGCTCAATCGCGCGGAGCATGGTTTCTTCGTTGACGGTGACTACATCGGGATCGTCTGCGATCGCGAGCAAGGCGGCCAGTCGCATGACCTGTTCAGGGAAGCGACCAGCGTACCCGGCGTGTGTCGCCATGTCGCCACGGGGGCCTACCGCCGACTCCATCGCGTTGTAGTAGTTGACCCAGGCCGCTTTGGCTTCGTCGCTCAGGCGCACGGTCCTCGCATCGACGCCCTCGGTATGTGGATTAATTTTCCACGGCTGGCTTGCCAACTCAGTGATTTTTTTGCAGTACTGTTTGTACACAGGTTCGTCATCAAGGTCGATGTCATCGAACTGGCGGGTCCCGAGCAGCGACTGCGGCTGGCTGTACATGAAGCGATTTCCCAGGCCCTGCTGCATCACCAGCGGTGAACTCAAGAAGTCCATCGCGACCACTGGTTGGACGAACACCAGCAAGCTCAGGCGGCGATCTTCCGCGTAGTGGTGCTCATCGACCCGCGTGCGCGTGAGCGCTTCACCTGAGAACAGCGACGACACGTTCCCCATAAATCGGCCCAAGTTTTCAGGCTTCATGGCATGCCCGCCGAAAAGCGCGGCCCCCTCCGGAGCAATTAGAAGCTGAGAATGGCAACGCGTGATAAGCCCGACAACCATGCCATCGACGGTAACATCTTGGATGAACATGAAGTGGCGGCAATCCGTCGCACGGCTGATCGCTGCGCGAACGGGCTTGTCGATGGCGGCGATCGTTGAGGACTTGCGCTCACCCGACGCGGCAATGACAAACATGTTGATTGTGACGGGGCAGCCCGCGCCGGATTTCTTCGGTGAGACGTTGATGATGGCTTGGGCGAGTGCTGACAGCATGCCGATCAAGGCCGAGCCGACCATTTCGAGATCCACTTGCACCGCTCGCGCAATCAGCATGATTACGGCAGCCAGGCTACCGAAAGCGCTGACGGGGTAGGGCTTCTTTTGGACGGGTGCCAATACTGTCGTAATTGCTGGGCGGTGGCCGGTATTTTTGGGGACATAGTGCGTGCCTTCTTCAGTGTCCACGTCTTCGCTTTGCTCAGCGAATTCGTCATCGTCGTCGTCCGTAGGCGACCGCTGTTCGGTGTCCTCGTCGTTGCCCTCGACCGGCTCGTCTTGACGTTCGCGGACTTGCGCTGACTTCGCAATCGCCTGCGCACGGCGCTGTTTGCTCGCGTTTTGTGCGTTCCAAAGTTCCTTCATTGTCTTGGCCTTTTTCTTGACCGGCTGCTGCTGCTCGCGCTGGGCTTCAATATCGCTTTCGGGGACATGGTGCTGATTTGCGGATTGGTCGATGGCGGCATCGGCATTGGCGATGGGATCGTTTGCGGCGTCCTGCACGCTGCCTGCGTCGATTTTGGCATTGCCCAGTTCTTGACCGATGCGACGCGCTTTGATTTTTTCAACCATTTGCTTCATACTGATTTTTTGATTCATTTTCAACTCCGTTTGTTGCCAAGAACGTTCTTGGTGAAGCGAATTCTACGCGTGGCGATGAAGTATTTAATGGCCTAAATATCTAATTAAATCAATGAGTTATATGGGATCTGTGTGGCGCCATGTTCGCGTCAACTAAGTACCTCAAGGAGCAGATTTGAGCGTTACGAAATCGTCTAATCCAGACGGTAAAATAGACCGTAACCTATTCGTCGCATTTGCTAGGGAGCTTTCTGAGCTCACTGGCGAGACTCCGTCGCGTCTACACCGATGGGGCGAGGACCTGGGCCTTCCTGTGCGCTCGCGTCAGACCTTCTACACACATCTGGAACATGGTGGCTGGGTCATGGAAAGTGAGGCTGCGTCGACCGATGCCTGCCGATTGGGAAGCAACCCCGTGAATTGCCAGCTACGCTTGCGGGTAGTCTCGCTGAAGACGCAATTTAGCCGGGACAAGAAGGCGGAGGAACAGCGCCAAATAATCATATTGCTTGGCTATGAGGTGTGTTCACACCTGATTCATTTCCAGGTTTATCGAGGTCCACCCTACGTCGAGGATGAATTTGGTATCCCGCTTTGCGAATGTCTTCCTGCTGCCACGGTCGCGGGCTTTGTCAACGAATGCGGGAAGATGATTGGCTTACCGGTACAGCGGGTCTTGCTGACGCAAAATCTTATGGATTTCCAACCTGTTAGGGGCAAGGCGCCGCTCATGTCGCTAACCACGTTGGGAAGAGTGACAATGCGAGAATGGCGGGATGACATCGACGATAATGAAGTGCTGCTCAGCATTGGTAGCGAGCTGAACTACAAAACGCTGGAAGGGGAGCATCCGTTCATCAAATGGTGCGGAGTGACGAATGCGACCAAGCTGACTGTCGCCTTGTCTGATCTGGTAAAGCGGCACAATAAACATGCTGTCACGCGCCTGAGCGCAGCACAACAGCTACTGAATGCCCTCTTGAAGAAATCCGATGACGCTGTCGTGGTGCGGCGCGGCTCATTGCATTGGCCGAAGGATATGCCACAGTCGCCTTTCGAGGCACGCGTGATGAAGCACGACTATGCCTTGGAACGATACGAATTGCACGATGTTCGTTTCTGGAGGCGGCAGTACGAGGATTTCAAAGAGTTTCCCGGCGATTGCACGCCTGCGACTGAGTAACCGAGATGCCTTGGCGACATGGCGACATGGCGACGTAGTGCTGGTCCGGATTGGCGGCGGTGTGTCGCCGTGTCGCCATGTCGCCGCCGCTCCAACCGGCCGATTGTTTCGCCTCCCCGATATTGCCGGGTGAGACGTCGATTCGATTTCCGGAAATCCAAGTGCTCTTGCTCGAAATTTCTTCCAGCGCGCGCACTATCTTGGGAGTGATGGAAGGTTTATCGAGGTGTGGCTGCTGGCATGGTCAGTATGTATAGCCGTAGCCACTCAGGTCTGTCCTGAGTGCCGATATGACAATATGGTTGGCATCGGGGGACGCCAAAATATCGGCGGCGCGTAGAAAAAGCGTCTCCGATTTCTGGGCTGGATCGGCGACATATTCTTGCGATGACATGAATCCATCGAGTTCTATTCCAAGCATTGCCGTATCGATTGAGATGGACACCGCCACGTACTGGCCGGGGGCCAGTTTCGCCGCCATCGCCGCCAACCCCGTGACCACAATAACGACGCCATCGCTGAGAAGGGTATCGACAGCGCCACCCGCGCCGTCCGCGTTGACGAGATCGCTTTCCTCGTCGGTGTCGGTCAGGCTTACACAATAGGCATTTAGTACGTTCTGATAGTACACCGCGCCGCGATGATGAATAGTCGGAGCCAGCGGCGACCAATAACCAAGTTTTTTGCCGCAGCCATGCGGCAGATTTGGTGCCCCGGAGAAAATTACACCCCGCAAAATGGTAGGTATGCTGACGTGATGATTGTATGTTTCGGCGTCTGCTGGCGTGAGGTGGATAGCGACGTTGGCGTCGTCAGGCAGTTCGGCGAGGTCGAGGGCGTTTGTGTTCAGGTAGTACCCTGGAGACGACGTGAAGTCGGTCGCCTCGTAATCGCTCAGGCTGACCCGATCATAGTAGTCCAGGTCCTTAATGGCGTTGACGGTCGCCATCGCTTCTTTGCTGATATAGATTTTGGCTTGCATGGTTTGTTGTCCTTTATTCGTGGATAGTGAACCCCTTGCGCAGCAGCTTGATTTTGTGTCGCTGTTCCACGAGAGGGCGATTGATGCTGAATAGGCTAAGGTCCCGATCACCTCCGATCAGGTTTGCCTGTTTGGTATTGACGGCGTGGCGTATGGCTTGCTCCCCGACCGTGCTGTCGAAGTGGAATTGACCTGCACTGAAGCTCACGCGATCCGCGTCGTACTGCGCGCCAGCGATGAACTTCATCACGTCGTCGGCCGAGTTCATCCCGATCAACTGGATGGTCTTTCCGGCTCGTGATGATTTGCCGAGGAAGTAGCGTGGGTAGCTGGTCGCGGACTGCGATACGTCCTTGAATGTGTAGGCGAATTGATCTTCCAGAATCCGCAGCACGTCGGCGTCCAGGGTGATCAGGTCGATATCCGCAAATTCTGGATGGACCCGTGCTGCGAGCAGGTGCTTGGCGAAGCCGCCGAACAGGTGCAGGCGCGGTTCGTTCATGAGGTAGCGTGCCAGCCGTTCGGTATCCTGCACGATGTCATGGCCGACGCAATCGACGGTGGACAGGTAACGGCTTTCGAGGCACAAGGCCTTTGCGACGAACACAATGCCACTGTGGCCGAAGATCAGTTTTCCGAAGTCGAGGGGGTAAATGCTGTTGAGGTTTTCGCGCAGCACAAGGCGCTTACCTAATTGGACATAGAGCGCGAAATACTGGGGCTTTAGCGTGACGATGGCTGCGGTCGGTAGTGGCGGCAGGACAAGGGAGTATTCGACGTCAATCCCTACCCATTCGTGCTGGTAGCGCCCAACGTCGGCCAGTACGTCGGAGTCCAGCGAGATCGAGACGTAATCTACGAGCCCCTTGAGTTTTGCGATGTGCTGGATTTCGCGGGTGATGATTCTGACCTTGTAGCCATGCTCCCTGATGATCTGGATCATCGCCAGAAGTTGGGGGCAGTATTCCTCAAACCTGTACAGCGGGTCGGCGCCGCCACTAATCGTGATAAACGATTTATCACATTGCGTGATGAAGGTCGAAATATCTGCCGCGCTCTGGCCGCCGTGGGGTAGTAGCGGAGAGTCGCGCCAGTTGCAGTACGAGCAGACCTTGGCGCACCCGAACCCTGATTTTCGCCAGTTCACGATGATCGTGAAATTCGCATGTAGTGATTTCATTGCATGTCCTTTCGGAGGGTGGGGACGTCACGGGTCTGGTCGCCATCAAGCCGCGAGCGAGACGGCTGAGGCTAGAAGCGAAGCGCATGATGAAGCCGTTGCTGGACGGCCAATGGAAGCGAATTGGTGGTTCACCTTCCGCGCATCGCTGTGGGGCATTACGCGACCAAGTGATGATTGGGTAATGCGATTGACTTGGCATGATTGATCCCTCTGGCTGGTAGGTTGAAATGGAAAACGCCCGACGGTTCTTCACGAACCTTCGGGCGTTCCGGGTGTTCGTTGGCTGGACTGTCTTGGGCGCCCCTGTGTAAAGCTAATCGCCCTTTGTGGATGATTCGCCCTGACCAGTCGCGCAGGGTTATTTTTTGCGAGAGAGAGATAGCGTTTTCTTGTGTTCCTTGTGATCCGGAATCGCCTCAGTATCGATCGGCTTTTTGTCAGCGTCCTTGGTGCCAATCTCGATCAACCTTCCGGCTTCGGCGAGCATCGTTTTTTTCCATGCCGCCCAATCTCCAGATTGAATATGCTGGGTTTCGGCTTCAGGCGCTGCCGCTAGCAAACTTTCGTGGCGCAGCACGGCGACCAGAAATCCAGCGTTATTGCTGCTGCGACCGACGAACGCGTCCTTGAAGGTCTTCGAAGGAAAGGGCTTGGCGGATGTAGCCGTGTCCAGGCACGCTTCGATCTTGGTGATGTCCACGTGCTCTTTGCTGAAGTAGCCGCCGCCCTTGTTGCCGGTGATGGCGATGAAAAGTAGTTGACGTTCATTGTCAGCGAGCACGTTGTAGTTGATGCTGCCTTCGGCACGTGCGCCCAGCTTCGGAGCCGTGCCCTCCTTGAGTAGCCAGAACGATTGCGGGACAGCGGCGTCCGGCGTGGTCGCGTTGGCGGGTGTCGGTGGTTCGGTAATCGTCGGTGATGTATCCGTCGGGTTTGTCTTGGGCATGTTGATTTCCTGTTGTATGTCGATGTTTTAAAAAGCAAAAATCCCCATGACTGCACGGTCATGGGGATTCAATTGGTTTTGGGGTGTGGCATGAACGTCTGCTTGATGCTCACCGGGCGGGCGCTGATGTTGGCGCTAAATGGAAGAGAGCGCCCTTTGCTGCTGGACCAGTCCCACGATGGGGTGGCGCGTATTTTTACCATTTCGTTCCTCTACATTGAAGGCGTGAATATGAAAAAAGCCCGAAGGCCTGTTGGGCTTCGGGCTACGTCGAGTCGATCGAAGGCGATCCGCTCACATATCGGACAGGACTGTCTGTTCTTCCTGCGTGATTTCACTGCTACGAGCGGGGCAATTGTGGTTGCCGTTTGATGACAGCGAGCGCGGCGACGGCCACGCCCACAATCGCAAGCTAGCGGGACTTCGCCAACTGCGCCTTGAATTCCGGATCGTTGAAGACCGTCTTGGCAATTGCCGAGTTCACGGTGTTTTGGGTAAATCGGTTTACGTTGAACTGGACGCCGCTGTAGTCCTCGTCGGGCGCGTAGAACATCGACACGTCCGATGTGTTGTTGAATGGGTCAACGTCGAATTTCCATACATCTTTTCCGATCATGTAACCATCGCTCCACTCGCCCTTGAAGACGCAAATGAGACGGCCAGTTGCCGTCCGCGTGCCCTTCGTTGCCACATCAGTGAACCGGTAGTAAACTTTTTTACCGACCGCAGGGGGAAGGGTAAAAGACTTGAATTGCGCTACGGATTTCTCGCCACGTTCAGGGTAGACAATGTTTCCGAGTTTGTCGAAGGAAAGGTCTTTGTAGGTGTTCGGTACGGAGGTGTTCAATCGTTTCAGCATGGCGTTGTTGACTCCGGCCATGTAGTCTTCGCAGCTTTTGGCGGCGAATGCCGATGCGGATGCCAGCGACAATCCAACGGCGAAAATGGCAAGCTTGATTTCTTGCATAGTGATTTCCCTATAGAGTAGTGGTTGAATAGCCATCGGCGTTCTCGCCGATGGCATGGTGTTCACACCGGATCGCGTTGGACGTCGTCCGATTCTGCAATGCGGCTACTTCGTGCAGCGTGATCCCTGCACGAGCCGTGCTGGGACAATGCTGCGATCGTGCTACTTCGTTTTTGCTTCGACGTACCCCTTGCCGCTTTCCCAGACGTAGCGGGACTGTTGGGCCGGGACGATCCGGGAGTCGATATTTTCGGTGCCGGTTTTCTTAACCAAAAATTCGCCGGGTTGTCCTTGTTTCGAAGGCTCCACTTGTACCCTCCCCTTCCATGAGTAGCAGGCACCGTCGCCGTCTTTTACCGCACGGTCGCATGCACCGGAGTTCTCGCCGCCGATCTCGATCCGCCCAAAATACTCAACCGTGCCGCTGCTCACGCCGACCACATCGAGGTAGTCGGTTCCGTAGCCCTGACCAGAGCCTGATCCGGGCAGGAAAATTCCGGTCCACGCATGATTGAGCGCGTGATTTTCGACCTTGGCCAGGTCGCCCTTTCCGAGCGGCGATACGATCCCGTTGCCGCCCACCCCGAACAGTCCGCTTGCCTTCGCATCGGCTTTCCATTGACCGGCTTCTTCACGATAGCTGATGACATCGATCTCCCCGCCATCGGCGTTGGACGTTTTTTCAGGGCTCGTTCGTGCTGCCAATACCAAGAACCGATGATCGGCGTTGATCGCCACGGGCGTGGAATACCAAAGCGTGACTTCTTCGCCGGAAGGCAACGTCGCCTTGTCGCCTTTTTGTGTTTGGACGCCGTACAAGTCCATGAGCGCTACGGATGCGCCGGGCGTCGGCAAATTAGTCGCTGGCGTTGTTGCTGGTGCCGCTGCCGCTGCCGCTGCCGGTGCTGCGGCAGGCGTAGCACTTTCCAATGTTGGTTTCGCAGCAGCCGTCGGCACAGTGTTTTGATTGCCGGAGCCAAACTGGACGAGGGCAAATATGAGCGCAGCCCACCCAAACGCGACGATGCGTACGTTCTTGCTGTAGCCGTTGCGTAAGGTGAAGAAGGCCGCGATCATTGGTACAATGAATATCGCGATGCCAAAGCCGACGCCCACAGTCTTCTTGGCCCGCTCCTCGTCAGCTTTTGCGTGCGTGGCGTAGACCACCCCTTTGACGGTTCTGGCGACGTCATCCTGCGCGGCGCTTGCTTCCTGTAACGTCGGATAGGTCACCCCGCCCACGGTTCGACGGTTCAGATCGAGCGCCGACGAGAGTGCTAGGATGTCCGCTTTTTCGCTGGCGAATCCACGGTATCCGATGGATACCGCGTATGCTTCCAGATCAACCAGACTCCGTCCGCATGCCTCGGGCGTTGATAGATCCAGTGACGCCTTGCGCGTCGCAACTAGGTCTTTCTTTGCCTTGGTCGATACGTAGACGCCAAAATGGCTTTCGAGTACTTCCAGTTCGCCATTCTTGTCGCCGTAGGTTTTGAGCCAGTGGGTATAGAAGCCCTCGTCATATGGGTTCAGACTCAACGCCTCGATGAGCATCCCGTTCACGGCCGCATCTGGGATTCGGCCTTTCCCGATGTTCTCAAGTAGGCGCGCGGCCTTGGCTGCGGCATCTTCGGAAACGTAGCCTATGATGCTGGTCGCCAGTTTGTCGTTGAGCGCGACGATTAGCGCGAAGTGGGTATTGAAGACTACTTGATAGACGGCATTTGTCAGATGCGACTTCGTTGCTGGATCGGAGAAAATGGCACTCTCACTCGCCATGTTTGCAAGACCAGTTGCGCCCTTCGCCGCCATGTTGACGACGCCATGTAGTGCGCTAAAGAGCATGTTCGCGGCACCTGCCGCCGCTATGCCCTTGGCCGCGCCGCTCAATCCGAAGCCACCGCCAATGACGCGGCCACGATCTTCCCGGCGTTGTGTTCGGGATGCATCCAGATCCGCAGTTTTCTTGATGATTGCCGTGTACTTGTCATCGATGACCGCGAAGTCGTCGTGCCAAGTGAAGTGCCCGGAAAAATACTCCCCGAATTCGTCGGTGTTCACATCGTAAATGCCTTGAGCCGCCAAATCGCGAATTGCCTCTTCCACGACCGGCATCAACAGGCCGATCGCCACGTCGGTACAGTTTTCGTGCACGCCCTTAATGTTCTTGAAGTTGTCGGAGTACGCGCTGGAAAAAACATCGGCGGTGCTCTCGGCGAAGGCTTGATATTTGCGCCGGATGGCGTTGTATTCCTCTCGTTCCGGCGGGATGACAATTTCGATCTGGTCGAGGGAAAATCTGGTCATTGGGTCTTTTTTCCTTGAGGGCGTGAATGGAGTCGCCACGCATGGCGACACTGATTGCGAAACTGCTTCTCCGGCGCGAGATGGTGCCGTGCGGAAATATTTTATAGTAACTACACGTTACTGCGCAAACTTAATAGTTCTGTAGAGTTACTGTCGTAGTTGGTAGCGTCCTGCGGTATGGAAATGACCAACGAAAAGCTACGGCAGCAGTTCAGCGCACGACTGAAGAAGGAGTTCATCCGCATCGGGCTGCCTGTCTCCAGCCCGACGCAGATTGCGACCGAATTTAACGCGCGTTACCCGGCTACGAAGGTCGCTGCGCAGACTGTCCGGAAGTGGTTGCTGGCGGATGCGATACCGACGCAGGCAAAGCTGGTCGGACTCGCTGATTGGCTTGGCGTGTCGCCGCAATGGCTGCGCGTCGGAACGGGGGCGCGCAAGGCTGCGAAGTCGAGTGAGACTATTCACGATGAGGCTGGCGCTCATACGGGTGTGATCCTCGTCGGGCAGGATCAGGGGTCGCTCGTGCCGGTAGTCGAACTTCTGACCCGGCTGTCTCCCGCGAATGTGCGCTTGGTCGAAAATATCGTGCGGTGCGTCCTTGCCGAGGACGCCAAGGGCTGACCGATTGGCTCGTGGTCGGTACCGGAATACCTGCTACGGCGATTTCTTGCGGGGGATTGTCAGCGTCTTCTTGTGTTCGGTGTAATCCGGCACGGGTTCGCTTTCGACCTGTTTTTCGCCACCATTTACTACGGTGGGCGCGATCAGCGTTCCCGTTTCGGCGAACATCGCTTTTTTCCATGTCGCCGTGTCGCCGTGTCGCACATGCTGCGATTCGGCATCTGGCGCTGCCGCCAGCAGGCCCTCGTTGCGCAATACTGCGACGAGAAAGCCAGCGTTGTTGCTGCTGCGCCCGACGAATGTTTCCTTGAATGCTTTTGATGGACACGGTTTTCCGCTTGGGATCACATCCAGGCAGGCTTCGATTTTCTCGAACGGTACGCGCTCGCGGCTGAAGTAACCGCCGTTCGGGTTGCCGGTGATGGCGACGAAAAGATGCTGACGTTCGGAATCGGCAAGAACATGGAAGCGGATGGCTCCTTCGGCGCGCGCGCCCAGCTTGGGGGCTGTACCTTCCTTGAGAAGCCAGAATGGTGGCGTGATGGTGGCGTGCGGGGTTGGCGCGTCGGTTGGCGCGGTCGATTCAGTATTCGCCGGGGATGTGTCCGTGGAGTTCGTCTTGGTCATGCTGGTCACCTTTTGTAAGTTGAGGCTTCAGATAGCAAAAATCCCCATGACGACGGCGCCATGGGGATTCGAATGAGTTGGTGTGAGGGGTTGCTGGCCGGTCAGCGCCGATACTTCAGCGAGAAGGCAAGATCAAGGCTACGCGGCAGTAGGGCCTGCTTGATAACGGCAGCCCCTAAGTTGCCGGTGCGTGCAGCGGGAGAGCGTGTGGGCGTGTTCTTGCTGGCCCATTGCCAGGTCGGTTTCGCAGTGATGTTCATCATTGTTGGGATTTCCTTTTCTGCTTCGGAATGAGAAAAGCCCAAGGCCTTGTAAGGGCTTGGGCTCTGGCTGGGTTCAACCGTCAAAATTATATATGCGGGAAATTTCCGTTGATTCGGTACCGATCCGCGCGGCGATTACTGTTTTCGAGTCTTGGCCCAATCTGTCGGGAAGACGCCATCCCGTGGATTGCTTGGCGCTGGAGTTGGTGTTGGCTTTGGCGTGGCACTTGCCGAGTTTTGCTTCACTGTCATGGTCATTTTCTCAGGTGGAGCCGTTAGTCTATGGAAGTTGCATCATAGCACTATTGTTCTGGCGTGGTCTGTCTACGTCAGCCAACATGTGGTCTTTTGCCCAACCCTCGGATCACAATGCGATGACCTTGCCAGGTCTTTTCCCGCTATGTGCTTACTGGCTGATATATGATGCCGTATTGAAATTCAGCCAGATAGCGAAGCATGATTGAACACATCAGAAAGACACTGTGGGCGAGCGCCGACAAGCTGCGCGCCAACATGGATGCAGCCCAAGACACCCTCAATAGATTAATGCGTTGCGCAGGGGGCCGCCATGTCGCGACTCACTGACCTGATCTCCCAAGCCAAGACCAAGGATGCTCAATTAGGCGCCGACCTAGAGCGGGAGTTCAAGGCCCTGTCCTCGCGGCTTCCATTTGGCCTGAACTTCGAGCGGCATAGTCCAGAAGCTGTGGAATTACCATTGCGCCCCATCCGGAAGGGCGACAAAGTTCGGGTACTTCCCGAGCGCGGTACTACCAAGAAGGGGGGATCAGCGGCTGTGGCAGGTCAAAGCTATCAACAAAGCGAGGAAAGTAGCCGACTTGGAACGGCTTGACGTTGCGGAGGCTGAAACGCAATCTGTGGCGCTGGATGATCTTGTAGTGGTGGCTGAGTTTCGCGACACCATCTATCCGGGCTTGGTCAACACGGGAAAAGTGCAGCGCGGTGGTGACAAACCATTCCACACGGTCATCAATGGCGAGAACTACCACGTATTGAAGGCATTGACCTACACGCACCGCGGCAAGGTTGACGCCATCTACATCGACCCGCCGTACAACACGGGTGCGAAGGACTGGAAATACAACAATGATTACGTCGAGGGCGATGACCTGTACCGTCATAGCAAATGGCTCGCGATGATGGAGCGACGTTTGTACGTGGCGAAGGAATTGTTGAATCCAGTGGATGCGGTGCTAATTGTGACCATCGACGAGAAAGAGTATTTGCGGTTGGGGTTGCTGTTAGAGCAAACGTTTCCGGAAGAAAGCATTCAGATGATAAGCAGTGTTATCAACCCTGCTGGAGCGGGCAGACAGTCGGAATTTTCTAGAACTGATGAGTATGTGTTTTTTGTTCGCATTGGCAGTGCTTCGGTTCTTCCTGAGCAGAGAAGTGAATCGAGTCGGCCTGTAACTTGGGATACGTTTAGGCGTAGTGATATCGCATCTAAGCGAGGTACAGCAAAAGGTGGGAAATCGCAGTTCTATCCCATTTACGTTAGCAGGGCGACTGGTCAAATCTTAGAAATCGGCGAACCTCTTCCGCATGACCTTCCTCGACAGGATGCACCGTCCAAAGATGGATGTGTGTCTGTCTTTCCAATTCGGCCTGATGGTACGGAGATGAACTGGGGGCTAGTTCCAAAGGCTGCCCGCGCTCGGCTCAAGGATGGCTATTTGCGATCAGGACGCCACACCCCTCAAGAACCTCAAGAGTGCACAATATCGTATCTAACAGGAGGTATTGTCGGAGATATCGAGGCTGGGAATGTAGTGATTGCTGGCAGATCTCAAGACGGCTCAGTTATAGCGCATTACGTTACAGGTCGTATGGTCATGCCTACAACGGCTTGGAACAAGCCTTCGCACGATGCTCAAAGATTCGGCACAGAGATTCTCAAGCAAGTAATACCGGGTCGCAGATTCCCATTTCCGAAATCATTGTATGCGGTTGAAGATTGCCTCCGCCACTTTCTAGCTAGTCGACCGAAAGCGGTAGTGTTGGATTTCTTCTTCGGCTCCGGCACCACGGCGCACGCCGTCATGAGACTGAACAAACAAGACGGTGGCACTCGCCAATGCATCGGTGTGACGAACAACGAAGTTGCGGCTGCTGAGCAGAAGGCATTACGCGAACGAGGTTTGCGTCCCGGAGACGTTGAATGGGAACAACATGGCATCTGCGACTACATTACCAAGCCGCGCGTGGCCGCAGCAATCACGGGCAAGACTCCGCAGGGTGAACCAATTAATGGCGATTACAAGTTCGTCGATGAATTCCCTATAGCGGACGGCTTTGAGGAAAACGCCGAGTTCTTCACCCTGACTTACGAGGCAAAGAACGCAGTCAGTCACAACCTGGCCTACGCCCGTATTGCGCCAATGTTATGGCTGCGGGCTGGTGCGAGTGGCAAGCGCATCGACAAGGTGCCGGCGGAAGGCTGGGCGGTAGCGGACACATACGGATTGCTAACCGAAGTGGATCAGGCCACACCCTTCATCAATGCCGTGGACAATGCAAACGGTCTGCGCGTCGCCTACATCGTCACAGATGATGATCGCCGCTTCCAAGCAATCGCCAAACGCTTACCTGATGGTGTGGAGCCAGTGCGCCTGTACGAGTCCTATTTGACCAATTTCAGCTTTACTAACGGGGAATAATTCATGAAGTTCATCCTCAAGGACTACCAGCGAGACGCTGTGCGCGATGCACTGGACAATCTGAAAGACGCACGAGATGACTGGCGTCGCAAGTCTCGTAAAACCGCTTTCTCGCTGACCGCTGTGACCGGCGCCGGTAAAACCGTGATGGCCGCAGCCGCGTTCGAGGCTCTATTCCATGGTGATGACGAATTCGACTTTGATGCCGACCCTGGTGCGGTGGTGATCTGGTTCAGTGACGACCCGTCTTTGAACGAGCAGACTCGCTTTCGCCTAATGGAAGCCAGCGACCGCATCAACCATACTGATCTGGTGGTGGTGGAAAACTCCTTCAACCGGCCCAGGTTTGAGGCCGGAAAAATCTATTTCCTCAACACGCAGAAGCTGAGCAAGAACAGCCTGCTGGTGCGCGGCCACGACCAGCAGGAAATGGAGGCGAAGGCGGGTGACTTACTACCGGAAACTCGCCCGGACCTGCGTGCCTACACCATCTGGGACACTATTCAGAATACAATCGATGACCCGGAATTGACCCTTTATATAGTACTGGACGAGGCACATCGGGGCATGGGTAACGCGACGATTAAAGAAAAAGGTACAATTGTGCAGCGGCTCATCAACGGTTCTGGTAGCGTGCCAGGCATCCCGGTGGTCTGGGGCATTTCGGCGACAGTCGAGCGCTTCAACAAAGCGATTGAGTTCGCGGCCAAGCACATTAAGCTGCCAAACGTGGTGGTTGACGCGGCCAAGGTGCAGGAGTCCGGCATCATCAAGGACATCATCCTGCTGGATATTCCCGATGAAGTTGGCGATTTCGACACCGTGCTGGTGCGACGTGCCACTGACAAGCTGAAGGAATCGACCGCAGCATGGATCGAATATGCCAAACAGCAAGAAGAGGCGCGCGTAGTTGTGCCGCTGATGGTATTTCAAGTTCCCAATACTCCTGATCCGAATGAGATCGGACGCGCGCTGGACACCATTTTCGAGCGTTACCCGGAATTGCCAAAAGCCAGTGTGGCACACGTGTTCGGTGATCACACCACGCAACGATTCGGGAACCGCGACGTGCCTTACATCGAGCCGCAGCGCGTCCAGGAATCCGCATGGGTGCGCGTACTGATTGCCAAGGATGCCATCAGTACCGGCTGGGACTGCCCTCGCGCTGAGGTGATGGTGTCCTTCCGGGCCGCCAGCGACCGCACCCACATCACCCAGCTATTGGGCCGCATGGTACGTTCACCGTTGGCCCGTCGTATTCCCGGCAATGATCGGCTGAACGCGGTTGACTGCCTGCTGCCGAGGTTCAATCGAAAGACGGTGGAAGAAGTCGTCGATGCCTTGATGAAAGGCGACGACTCGGCGCCGCCGTCTGGACGCATCGTTATTGACTACGTAGAGGTGACGCCTCATCCAGACGCATCCGCAGCAGTTTGGAAAGCGTTCGAGGCCATCCCATCGCAAACTCGCCCGCAGCGTGGCGCGAAACCGGCGAAGCGATTGACCGCGCTTGCTCACGAGTTTGCATCAGATGACATTCTCGCTCGCGCAGGCAGGCTGGCTCATGCCGAGATGCACAAGGCGTTAGATGCATTCCAGGAGAGCGAGAAAGAAGAGATCGAGGCAAAACGCAAGTCGGTGATAACCGTGGACGGTAAGACTGTGATCGCCGACATGAAGGGGAAGGAAAAGAGCTTCGAAAAATTCTGGGAAGACGCCGACATGGCGGTGATCGATGACGCCTACCGGCGCGCTACGCGCGTCTTCAGCCCCGACATTTCCCGTACCTACGTTGAGCATCTGGCGCAGAAGGTTGCCAGCGTGGACGATGACCCGGAAGAATACCTGGAGGCCATTGTTGAGGCACGCGTCACCGTCGCGGGCTTGGGACTGGTTACGGAAGTGCAGGCGTACTTTGACGCAGAGGCTGACAAGCTGGCCAAGGCGTGGCTAGCGACTTATGCACCTCAAATCAAGGCACTGACCGACGACAGGAAAGAGTCCTATCGGCAGATCATCGAAATGAATACTGAGCCGCAGGGCGTCGATTTAGCCAAACCAGAATCCCGCTATGAGGCAACCAAGGCACGCGAGAACAACAAAGAAACCGCCTTTTCGACATGGAAGAGCCATCTGCTTTGCGATAAAGATGGCAAGTACCCCGCCGAATTGAACAACTGGGAGCGCACAGTTGTTGAAGCCGAGTCCGAGCGCATCGGTTTTAGTTTCTGGTATCGCAATCCACAACAGCCGGGGCAATCCTCGCTAGGCATCGCCTACTTGGAAGATGAGCAGTACAAAATCGTTCGCCCTGACTTTATCTTCTTCGCCCAGCAGGACGGCAAAGTGGTGGTGGATTTGGTTGATCCTCATGGCTTGCACTTGGTTGATGCCCTGCCCAAGTTGCAAGGGCTGGCAGCGTATGCCGAGTCCTACGGGAGTGCCTACAGGCGTATTGAGTCCGTTGCGGAAGCGTTCGGCAAGTTGCGAGTGCTGGATCTGACCCGTCCTGATGTGCGACAGGCCATTATGGTCGCAACAAGTGCGAAGGGGCTATACGAGGGAGTGTGGGCCAGCGACTATGCTTGAATGCTTTTTCCCCAAGGCGGCGGCAAGCAGGTTTTGACAATTTCTTCCTTGGGGTCTTGTGCGTCCTCACCTTTTGTTGGTATAGGTACGGGGTCTAGTGCCCGGCGCACAGTCTTCAGGCGCGTTTTGAGTGCGGTCGCTTCTTTGCTATGGAAGCTACCGAGGCGCCCGACCCTGCTGGCGACGCGAGCGAGTTCTTTCGCGACGGTTGCGCCACAGTCGCCAGACGCAATTTGTTTCTCCAACGCGTAAACCGCAGCACGGATATTTTGCCGCTGCTCCACGGGAAGGGCCACCCGTTTGTTGCTAAGGAGCTTGGTCGTACGCATGGATTTCCCAGCGGTGAATACTTCATGTTTCGACCGCTTCGGCTTGAAACCATGATGAAGCAACATGCCATATATCTCGCTCACAAGGCGAGATTGGTCTTCCACCTGAAGTCTCTGCACGCACGACACACTAACGTCGTCTACGTAGCGAGAATAACGCAGCCCGCGAGCGTCTAGCTTTTCTACAAGGAATGGCTCGTAGTCCCAGAAAACTAGGTTAGCCAAGAACGAGCTTGTGACCGCACCTTGCGGCAGTCCGCCGTCCTTAGTCGTCAACATCGCCAAAACTTCTGCGACGTCGTCGGAAAAACCCATGAAACCAGTCCAGATTCTCTTAATCAGGCCGTAGTGGGCAGACGGAAAAAAATTGGCGATGTCTTCCGCGAAAGCGATTTTGGCATGGACATGAATGGCGGCGTTTGTTCGTGGGCTACAGCCGCGAAGGCTCCCTTGCAAGTACGCAGGGTAGATTATTCGTTTGAGAATGCGCTGCTGAATCCGAATTTGGATGGACTTAAGCACAGGGAAGGCATCGAACGTTTGACGGAGTGTACCATCTGCCTTTTTCTCCTGCTTTGCTACTCTATATAGTCGGTCCGCACGCTGAGAGTATTTGATCAGCATATCCCGATGAATACCTAATGCTCTCGATAGGGCAGGTAGCCCGTGAATGGGTTCGAATGGGTAGGTTGGGCGGAGCCCTGGACTAATTGACTGGTTGCTCATCAAGTAGTTCCAATGCTGTCAGCGCCAACTGCCCCGCTAGCTCTTTGTCGATCCCAGCCAATTCTCCACGCTCGGCGCCAAGGAAAAATAGGATCTCAACAGGAACGCCGAGGCCGGATGCGATGCTCTGAACGGTAGACATCGTGGGATCACGTTTGGAATTTTCGAGCATCGACAGATAGGATACTGAACAACCAGCACGGCGGGCGAGTTCAGCCTGCGAGAGCCCTCGCTTCACCCTGCATGTATGGATTGACTTACCAAGATTCATAATTAAAACCAAGAGAATTAATGGGCTTGCTGCACCACGGCTGAGTTCATCATTTCATCAAGTCACGAATATTGCTGACCAGACTAATGACGACGCCTATTACCTGAAGCGCACGCAAGCCCAAATTCTGCTTGCGCTCGATGTTCAGTTGACTGTCTGCTTTCTCAAGCTCAACAATCACGGCATTCAACTCAGTCACAACGCTAATGTCGAGCTGGCTGTAGTACATGTCACGAAGGCTTTTCAGCGTCCGAACACTTTTTTCGAAGTTACGTTTATTCATGATAATTTCCTCAATCCGGGCGAAATTGCCCAGCCCCATAAGCAAAAGCCGGAAGGTGCCAGCCCGACATAACAAGCCCATTACCAGTCACACGTCTTAGAGCACAGCCCCCATGCAGCCCCTCACTACCGATAACACTGGCAATGACGCTTACGTGGTCGATTGGCTCATCGCGCTGGGCACATCGCCCGTTGCGAGACATCTAGCCTACTTCTGGAAGTGGGCAACCCTTAAGTTTCAGGGTCGTTTTGCTACCTTTGCGTTTGATAAGGAAAATACGTATTTCGAAAACCACCCGAGCGGTAACACTCGGCCTGCTGAAGTACACCACAGATCAGCAGTTTGGTCAATAAATATTCACTGGCAGTGAATGTTTTGGGTGGGAAGGGCGCTCACTTGGGCTCCATCGGAAACAAGCTCCGGCCACTTGAACGCTTCGGTGATTGGGTGGGCTGGGCCGGAAATAGACCGGACACGAGGACTACGTGTTCCAGAAACGACAACGCCAACCGGTGAGGGTTGGCGTTTCGTGAACGATGTTCTTGGTGGCCCGGGGCGGAATCGAACCACCGACACAAGGATTTTCAAGACGAACGTCTTGTCGAAATCGAGCGCGGAATAACGCGCCCTCAACGTTCGACCTGCGTCCAACCGTGTTGTCCATCAAGATTCATTGCCATAAATGCATTTTTTGTGGCGTCCACAAAAAGCAGCGGAAGTTGCATTGTAGTACGATAATTCGTTGTTAACTGGGTGGGGATTTGGATAATTCTGGCCTCAGGCTGCATCTACTGCTATCGATTCGGCGACCGTGCGGGTTGTCGGTTTATGGTACTTAATGTAGGACGCCAAGTCCGTATGCGCGTGGGATGTTGTTCTCGATTCTTGCGCACACTTCGATACAATTTTCCTCCGTTACGGCCGCTGCAATGTTAAAAAACAATGCTGGACAGGAGGCGACCGTGGCTCTTAAAAAAAATATCAGACCCTAAGACGGAACCTCTTATACAAGGTGAAAGCCGTCAGTGCATATCTAGTTCGGAAAACTCGAATGTTGAAATCGGGTAACTGTTCAGCCGCTATGCGGTGCGCAGGATAGGATCGCGCCGATGAAGCGCAGGACGGCGTCGGCGTGCAGGCGGAAGCGGCGCAGCAAGTTGGCCGCCGTGCTCTGCTTGAGGCGCGTGCTGGTTTCAGCATCGAGCAGTTCGGCGTCCCGGACGATGCCGTCGTACACGCTGCCACATGGCGTCCAGATGAACAACTTTTTGCCCTATTCACTCACGCTGAACAGTTACGATAAAAGTACTGTATAGTTATCCGAAAGCCAAGTCACAAGTTGTCTTTTGTGCGGTCTGCGATGCCGAGTTGGGGAGCCGGCGTGGAGTTGGGGCGCAAAATTATCTCCCTGCACCGTTCTTGACTATTTACTGATCGAGCACTCAATATGACGTTGAAAACAATTTTCTTTGGGGCCATTTTTATGACGCCAATGGTATTTGCGCAGGGTATAGAGGTGGCGGCGGCAAAGGCCCCGTTACAAAACTACATTCGAGCGCATGAGACGGGAAATGCGGATTTCATGCGCAAGGCTTTTACTAGTGACGCGAAAATTGTTGGGTACATGGGCGGCAACATGATTTCATGGAGCTTGGAACAGTACGCCGGACGCTTTAGCGGTAAGCCTGCAAATGATGAATCGCAACGCAGGCGAAGCTTTGAAATTCTCGATTTGGCTGGGGATGCGGCCGTGGGTAAGGTGGTACTGGATTATCCAACCGTGAAATTTGTGGACTATATGACACTGCTCAAAATCGACGGCGAGTGGAAGATTGTCAATAAGTCATTTAACGCGCAAGCCAAGCCCGCACTGTAATTAAGGGGCTTCATGCGATCGCCCTGGAGGAGGAGCGGGTCTGCCTGATGGCTCGCTGGTCTGGGCGCAGCACAACCGTTGAATAGTACCGGAAATGGACCGGAGCCGAGGACTGCGAATCCCAGAAACGACAAAGCCCACTTGCATGAGTGGGCGTTGCGCGAACGATGTTCTTGGTGGCCCGGGGCGGAATCGAACCACCGACACAAGGATTTTCAATCCTCTGCTCTACCGACTGAGCTACCAGGCCAAGGAGGAGAATTATAGCAGGCTCAAGCGGGAATGCAAGGGTCGAAAAGCATCTTTCAAAAAATTAATAATTGTAAAATGTAAATATTTGCTTTCGAATCAACTATGCGTGGACGGGAGCGGTGTTTTCCTCAATAGACGATGGCCGCGCGCGGCCGCGCCGTTCAGCGGGAATCGCGAACAACACCGCGAGCGGCGGCGCTGGCCGTGGCCCGGCAAACGCTATAATGCCTGTATGAACAGTCCCTCATCCCCCCGCGTGCCGCCCGGCCACAGCGACGTGTGCATCGTCGGCGATGGCGCCATTGCGAAAACCACCGCGCTGGCCTTCGCCCAGGCCGGGCAGAGCGTCACCCTGTTATGTCCGCCGCTGGCGCCGCCCGCCGCCGCCGGGCACGGCTGGGACGTGCGCGTCTACGCCCTGAACCACACCGCCCACACTCTGCTGTCGTCGCTGAGGGTGTGGGGCGCGCTCGACGCCGCCCGCGTGGCGCCGGTCGACGCCATGCTGGTCAACGGCGACGGCGCCCACGCCGGCGGCCTCGGCTTCGACGCCTACGGCGCCCATGTCGGCGCGCTGGCCTGGATCGTCGAGGACGGCAACCTGGGCCAGGCGCTGGACGCGGCGTTGAAGTTCGCGCAGAACGTGCGCGTCGTGCACGGGCGCGCGCTGCGCCTGGAGCGCGGCGACGCCCACGCCACGGTGCACCTCGACGGCGGCGACAGCATCGCCGCCGCGCTGGTGGTCGGTGCCGACGGCGCCCAGTCCTGGGTGCGCGGCCAGTGCGACATCGGCCTCGACTACCGTTCCTACGGCCAGCGCGGCGTGGTCGGCAACTTCGCCTGCGCCAAGCCGCACCACGGCGCCGCGCACCAGTGGTTCACCGGCGCCGACGGCATCGTCGCGCTGCTGCCGCTGCCCGGCGACCGGGTCTCGCTGGTGTGGTCGGCGCCGGACGCGCTGGCCGACACGCTGCGCGCCGAATCGGCGGCGCAGCTGGCCGCGCGCCTGGCGCCGCTGTGCGCCGACAAGCTCGGCGCGCTGACGCCGCTGCAGCCGGAGCTGGTGCGCGATTTTCCGCTGGTGCTGATGCGCCCGCACGCGATGGTCGCGTCGCGGGTGGCGTTGGTGGGCGACGCCGCCCACGTGGTCCATCCGATGGCCGGACACGGCATGAACCTGGGCTTCGCCGACGTCGCCGAGCTGGTCAAGGCGGTCAACGCCCGCGAGCCGCAGCGCGGCATCGGCGACGCGCGCGTGCTGGCGCGCTACGCCCGCGCCCGCAAGGAAGACGTGCTGTTGATGCAACTGGCCACCGACGCGCTGGCGCGCCTGTTCGGCAGCGATATCGAGCCGCTGCGCGCGGTGCGCAATTTGGGATTAAACTTGCTGGATAAATTGCCGGGACTCAAGCGCCGCCTGATCTCGCACGCGCTGGGAAGGCCGGGTTAAAGCGGCGCTTTGCGTAGGTCGGGTTAGTCGGCGGCGGCCCGGCGTCGGATGACGCGTGCCGCTGATCCGACCTGCGACACGCTCAATGACGGGTTAAGCTCGCCTTAATTGTGGCAATGCGTGGTGAAAAGTACAATGGCCGCACGCCGGCCACGCGAGGCGCGCCCGTGCGCGCATCGCTTTTGCGGATGTCACTGGAGATGTTATGAAATTGAGTATGACTGCGAGTAAAACCGCGCTGTTGCTGATGTCGGGGCTGATGATGTCCTGCGTCGGCGCCGAAACGCCGATCGAGGCGAACATCAAGAAGTTGATCGAGCCGCGCCTGGGCGAGGGCGCCAAGGTCGATTCGATCAAGGAAACCCCGTACGCCGGCCTGTACGAGGTGCGCACCGGCGGCGACATCCTGTACACCGACAAGAGCGCGACTTACCTGATCGTCGGCCACGTCTTCAACGCCAAGACCTCGCAGGACTTGACTAAGGAGCGCATCGACGAGATCAGCCGCATCAAGTTCTCCGACCTGCCGCTGGAAGTGGCGACCAAGGTCGTCAAGGGCGACGGCAAGCGCGTCATCGCGGTGTTCGAGGACCCCAACTGCGGCTACTGCAAGCGCTTCCGCCAGACCACGCTGAAGGAAATCGACAACGTCACCGTCTACACCTTCATGTACAACATCCTGTCGGAAGACTCGATCGCCAAGTCGAAGAACATCTGGTGCTCGGCCGACCGCAACAAGGCCTGGGACGACTGGATGTTGAACAACAAGGCGGCGCCGGCGGCGCCGGCCGGCTGCACCTCGCCGCACGAGAAGGTGCTGGCGCTGGGGCAGAAGCTGCGCGTCAACGGCACCCCGGCGATCTTCTTCGCCGACGGCAGCCGGATTCCCGGCGCCATCGACGCCAAGGCGCTGGAAGCCAAGCTGGCCAGCATTAAACAGTAACACCGCCTTCACCCGCCGCACACGGCGCGCCCCTGACCCGGCGCGCCGCTTTTACATCCGCGGCGCTTCACTTCAGGCAGGCCCGCCGAAAACCGCAGCGCAAATAGGAGCAGTCGATGATTACATTGAATATCAACGGGCATGACACGCAGGTGGACGCCGATCCCTCGACGCCGATCCTGTGGGCGCTGCGCGACAACCTGAACCTGACCGGCACCAAGTTCGGTTGCGGCGCGGCGCTGTGCGGCGCCTGCACCGTGCACATGGGCGGGCAGCCGATCCGCTCCTGCGTAACGCCGATTTCCGCCGCCGCCGGGCGCGAGATCACCACCATCGAGGCGATCGGCGCCGACAAGGTCGGCAAGGCGGTGCAAGACGCCTGGGTCAAGCACGACGTGCCGCAGTGCGGTTACTGCCAGAGCGGCCAGGTGATGAGCGCGACGGCGCTGCTGAAGTCGAACAAGAAGCCGAGCGACGCCGACATCGACGGCGCCATGAGCGGCAACATTTGCCGCTGCGGCACCTATCAACGGATCCGCGCCGCCATCAAAGACGCCGCCAAAACACTCGCCTAAGGGGACATCGCATGCGTATCGAATGGATCAATCGGGAGGCGCTGGAAAACGGCGTGGCGACCCTGGCGCAAGCCGGGCAGGGCCGCGGCGCGCTGTCGCGGCGCAGTTTCATCAAGGCCGGCGCGCTCGCCGGCGGCGGCCTGGTGCTGAGCTTTTTCGTCCCCGGCGCCAACAAGTTCGCGCGCGCCGCCGAGGCCGAGGCGAAACCGCCGTCGCAGCCGAACGCCTTCCTGCGCATCGCGCCGGACAACAGCGTGACGGTGCAGGTGAACCGGCTTGAATTCGGCCAAGGCGTGCACACCAGCCTGCCGATGCTGATCGCCGAGGAGCTCGACGCCGGCTGGTCGCAAATGCGCGGCGAGCTGGCGCCGGCCGGCGACGCCTTCAAGGACCCGGCCTTCGGCATGCAGATCACCGGCGGCTCCGGCACTATCGCCCACTCGTTCACGCAGTACCGCGAAATCGGCGCGCGCGCGCGGGCGATGCTGGTCGCCGCCGCCGCCGAGCAGTGGCAGGTGGCGCCGGCGGAGGTGGCGACGGCGCGGGGCATGCTGCTCGGCCCGGCCGGCCAGAAGGCCAGCTACGGCGCCTTCGCCGATGCCGCCATGAGGCAGACCCCGCCCGCCAGCGTGCAGTTGAAGGACCCGAAGGACTTCCGCATCATCGGCAAGCCGGTCAAACGACTCGACGCGCGCGCCAAGTCGAGCGGCAAGCAGGAGTTCGGCATGGACTTCAAGCCGGCCAACACCAAGGTCGCGGTGGTGGCGCGCCCGCCGGTGTTCGGCGCCAGGGTGGCCAAGTTCGACGCCGGCGAGGCGCTGGCGATCAAGGGCGTGCAGCAGGTGCTGGAGGTGGAGACCGACCGCGGCGGCAGCGGCGTGGCGGTGATCGCCGACGGCTACTGGCAGGCCAAGCAGGGCCGCGACGCGCTGCGGATCGACTGGGACAGCAGCGCCGTCGGCAAGGTCGACAGCGCGCAGCAACTGGCCGCGTTCAAGGCGCTGGCGCAAACCCCGGGCCTGCCGGTGAAGAGCGCCGACACCTCGAAGCTGGCCGCGGCGCCGAAGAAAATCACCGCCGTCTATGAATTCCCCTACCTGGCGCACGCGCCGATGGAGCCGCTCAATTGCGTGGTCGACCTGCGCGCCGACGGCTGCACCGTCTGGGCCGGCTCGCAGTTCCAGACCATGGACCACGCCGCCATCGCCCGCACCGCCGGCCTGAAGCCGGGGCAGGTGACGCTGCACACGATGATGGCCGGCGGCGGCTTCGGCCGGCGCGCCGTGCCCAGCTCGGACTACATCGTCGAGGCGGTCAACGTCGCCAAGGCTTGGCAGGCAAGCGGCAAGGGCGGGCCGCTGAAGCTGATCTGGAGCCGCGAGGACGACATCAAGGGCGGCTACTACCGGCCGTCGCATGTGCACCGGGCCGAACTGGGCCTGGACGGGACGGGCGCCATCGTCGCCTGGAACCACACCATCGTCGGCCAGTCGATTATCACCGGCACGCCGTTCGAGGCCTTCATGGTCAAGAACGGTGTCGATCACACCATGGTCGAGGGCATGGGCGAACCCTACCAGGTGCCGTTGAACCTGACGGTGCACAACGCCCAGGCCAACGTGCCGGTGCTGTGGTGGCGCTCGGTCGGCTCGACCCACACCGGCTTCGTCATGGAGACCCTGATCGACGAGGCGGCGCACGCGGCCGGCGCCGACCCGGTGGCCTACCGCAAAAAGCTGCTGGGCGAAAAACACCCGCGCCACGTCGCCGCGCTGGACCTGGCGGTGGCCAAGTCGGGCTACGGCAAGAAGGCGCTGCCGAAGGGCCAGGCCTGGGGCGTGGCGATGCACGAGTCGTTCAACTCCGTGGTCGCCTATGTCGTCACGGCCTCGGTCAAGGACGGCGTGCCCAAGCTGCACAAGGTTACCGCCGGGGTGCATTGCAACCTGGCCGTGAACCCCTTGAGCATCGAGGCGCAGGTGCAGGGTGCGGTGCTGATGGCGCTGGGGACCACCTTGCCCGGCGCCGCCATCACGCTCAAGGACGGCGTCGTCGAACAGCAGAACTTCGGCGACTACCCGGTGGCGCGCATCACCGACATGCCGGTCGTCGAGGTGCACCTGGTCGCCTCCACCGACGCCCCGACCGGCATGGGCGAGCCGGGCGTGCCGCCGCTGGCGCCGGCGTTCGCCAACGCCATTTTCAAGCTGACCGGCAAGCGCCTGCGCAGACTGCCGTTCGACCTGGCGACGGCCTAGCGTGGGCGGCGTCGCCGGCGTGGTTGGCATTTTGCTGGCGGCCGGGCGCGGCCGGCGTTTCGACCCGTCCGGCGCGCACAACAAGCTGTTGCAGCCGCTGGCCGGCGGCGAGGCGGTGGCCGCGGCCAGCGCGCGCCACCTGCTGGCGGCGGTGGGCCGGGTGGTGGCGGTGGTGCGCGGCGGCGACGAGGCGCTCGCCGCCGCGCTGCGCGGCGCCGGCTGCGAAGTGACGTTCTGCGCCGACGCCGACGACGGCATGGGAACCTCGCTGGCGCACGCGGTGCGCCACGCGCGCGAGGCGGGCGGCTGGCTGGTGGCGCTGGCCGACATGCCGCACGTGCGGCCCGACACGATGCGCCTGCTGGCCGAGGCCCTCGGCGGCGGCGCCGGCATCGCCACGCCGCTGCACCAGGGCCGGCGCGGCAATCCGGTCGGCTTCGGCCGGGTCCACCTGGCGCCATTGTTGGCGCTGCAAGGGGACCGGGGCGCGCGCGAACTGCTCAAGCGTTATCCTGTGCGCGTGGTGATGGTCGACGACCCCGGCGTGCTGCAAGACATCGACACCCGGGCCGACCTGCAACGATAAGACAGACAGGCGCCGAGAACCCGCAAACACGAGGAAAAAGATGAAAAAACCAAACAAGAAAAACGCCGCGATCGCCTACACCATCCGTCCCAAAGACCTGGCCGGCCACCTGTTCGAAGTGACGCTGACGGTGCCGGCGCCGGACCCCGCCGGGCAGGTGTTCGCGCTGCCGGCGTGGATACCGGGCAGCTACATGATCCGCGAATTCTCGCGCAACATCGTACAGATCCGCGCCGAATCGGACGGCTGGTCGGTGGCGCTGACGAAACTCGACAAGCACTCGTGGCAGGCGGCGCCCTGCCGCGGCGAGCTGGTGCTGCACTACGAGGTCTACGCCTGGGACCTGTCGGTGCGCACCGCGCACCTGGACCAGGGCCACGCCTTCTTCAACGGCACCAGCGTGTTCCTGCGCGTGCTGGGGCGGGAGGACGGCGCGCACCAGGTCGACATCGTGCGCCCGGACGACGCCGCTTGCAAAACCTGGCGCGTCGCCACCACGCTGGCGGAACTGGGCGCCAAGCGCTACGGCTTCGGCACCTACCAGGCCGCCGACTACGACGAACTGATCGACCACCCGGTCGAACTGGGCGACTTCGCGCTGGCCACGTTCAAGGCGCACGGCGTGCCGCACGACATCGTCATCAGCGGGCGCGTGCCCAACCTCGACATGGCGCGTCTGAGTGCCGACCTGAAAGCCATCTGCGAAACCCAGATCGCCTTCTTCGAACCGAAAACCAAGCGCGCGCCGATGCCGCGCTACCTGTTCCTGACGCTGGCCGTGGGCGACGGCTACGGCGGCCTGGAGCACCGCGCCTCGACCGCGCTGATCTGCGCCCGCGCCGACCTGCCCAGCACGGCCACGCCGAAGGGCGAGGCGATTAGCGACGGCTACCTCAAATTCCTCGGCCTGTGCAGCCACGAATACTTCCACACCTGGAACGTCAAACGCATCAAGCCGGCGGCCTTCGCGCCGTACGACCTGCAAGCGGAAAGCTACACCCCGCTGCTCTGGCTGTTCGAGGGCTTCACCAGCTACTATGACGACCTGATGCTGGTACGCGCCGGCATCATCGACGAGGCGGCCTACCTGGCACTGCTGGGAAAAACCGTCAACAGCGTGCTGCGCGGCAGCGGCCGCAACAAACAAAGCGTGGCCGACTCCAGCTTCGACGCCTGGGGCAAATACTACCGCCAGGACGAAAACGCGCCGAACGCCATCGTCAGCTACTACACCAAAGGCTCGCTGATCGCGCTGGCGCTGGACCTGACGATCCGCGCCAAGACGGCCGGCAAACGCACGCTCGACGACGTCATGCAGGCGCTGTGGCAGCGCTTCGGCCGCGACTTCTACCACGGCGCGGCGCGCGGCGTGACGCCGGCCGAAGTCGACGCCCTGCTCGACGAAGTCAGCGGCCTCAAAATGAAAGCCTTCGTCGAGCGGCACATCCGCGGCACCGCCGACCTGCCGCTGGCGAAACTGCTGGCGCCGTTCGGCGTCGCCTACGCCGACGAGCGCAAGAGCGCCAAGCCGAGCCTGGACGTCGGCCTGGGGCGCGACGGCGCCGACGCCAAGCTGGCGCAGGTGCACGAAGGCGGCGCCGCCCACCTGGGCGGCTTGTCGGCGGGGGACGTGTTGGTGGCGCTGGACGGCTTGCGCGTGGGCGGCCAGCCGGCCAACCTCGACACGCTGCTGGGCCGCTACCAAGTGGGGCAGCGCGTCACGATCCACGCCTTCCGGCGCGACGAACTGATGAGCTTTGACGTCACCCTGCAAGGCGAACGCCTACCCGGCGTGACGCTGACGCTGGCGGCGCCTGGCAAAAAAGGCATCGCCCTGCGCCGCCCGAGCGCCGCGCGTTAACCCAGCGCTTATTGCGGTCCGGCCAGGCTTCGCAGTTGGAAGTGGAAGCGCTCGTTAAACAGGAAGGTTTCGGAAAAGTCGAGCGTCTTGTGGTTGCGCTTGAGCAGGTGCAGCGGCTTCGGGAACGGCGCGCCGACCCGTTTCACCGCCGCCAGCGCGACCTTCGACGCTTCCTTGTTGCGCGAGCGTTTCACTTCGACGCTGCGCAATTCGCCGTCGCGGTCGACGCTGATGTCGACGACCACGATGGCCGGCAGCATCGGCGGCAGTTGGCCGCTGAAGGTGATGCCGGGGTTGGCGTCGAGGATTTGCTGGGCCACTAGCATCTTGTAGTCGTCGATGTTGTTCATCGGCGCCGGCGGCTTGGGTGCGGCGGCGGGCGCCGGCGGCGCCGCCATCTCGGCCACGCTGGGCGTCGGCGGGGTGCGCGGCGGGGTTTTCTGGCAGCCGCTCAGGAGCAGCGACAGCAGCCCCAGCGATACCGATACGAGAGTGGATGTCACTGGGCGGGCCATGGCGTTACCTCTTGGGCTAAGGAGCCTAACTGAACAATCGGCGCAGCTCGGCGCCGGGGTCGGGCGCGCGCATGAACGCCTCGCCCACCAGGAAGGCGTGCACGTTGGCGTCGCGCATCCGTTGCACGTCCTCGCCGACCAGAATACCAGATTCGGTAATGATGAGCTTTTCCGCAGGAATGCGCGGCAGCAGGTCGATGGTGGTCTGCAGCGACGTCTCGAAGGTGCGCAGGTTGCGGTTGTTGATGCCGACCAGCGCGCTCTTGAGTTTGAGCGCCGCGTCCAGCTCGGCGCCGTCGTGCGCTTCGATCAGCACGTCCATGCCCAGCTCGTGGGCGCAGGCTTCCAGCTCGGCCATCAGGCCGTGGTCGAGCGCCGCGACGATCAGCAAGATGCAGTCGGCGCCCATCGCCCGCGCTTGGTAGACTTGGTACATGTCGACCATGAAGTCCTTGCGCAGCACTGGAATGGCGCAGGCGGCGCGGGCCTGCTTCAGGTAGTCTGTGGCGCCCTGGAAGAACTGTACGTCGGTCAGCACCGACAGGCAGGCCGCGCCGTTGTCGGCATAGCTGGCGGCGATGTCGGCCGGACGGAAGTCGGCGCGCAGCACGCCCTTCGACGGCGACGCCTTTTTCACTTCGGCGATGACGGCGGCGGCGCCGGCGCCGATTTTCTGGCGCAGGCTGGCTTCGAAGCCGCGCAGGTCCTGACGCAGTTCGGCGTCGGCCTCGACGTCGCCGCGCAGGCTGGCCAAGCTGCGGTATTTTTTCGCCGCGGCGACTTCGTCGGCTTTGACGGCCAGGATTTGGTTGAGGATGTCGGACATGGCGGGTTCCAAGTGATGAGGGGAAGGGGGGCGTCAGTTGGGCTTCGACAGCGCCAGCTTCAGGCCGAGCGCGATGAACAGGCCGCCGGCGGCGCGGCCGAGCCACGCCGTCACGCGCGGCTTGAGCTGCAGGCGGGTGCTGGCGAACGCGGTGAACAGGGCCAGCGCGTGGCACCACAGCATGCCGTTAACGTTGAAAATGCAGCCCAGCACAATGAACGCCAGCGCCTTGTTGGGCGCGTCGGCGGCGATAAACTGCGGCACGAAGGCGAGGAAAAATATCGCCACTTTGGGATTGAGCACGTTGGTCAGGAAGCCTTGGAAAAAGATCTTCCGGTACGGCAGCGGGGGGGGGGGGGGGGGGGGGGGGGGGGGGGGGGGGGGGGGGGGGGGGGGGGAGGGGGGGGGGGGGGGGGGGGAGGGGGGGGGGGGGGGGAAGGGTTTGC